>JANOQU010000046.1:0-3891 GCA_031422355.1 Actinomycetes bacterium | reverse complement strand
GTCTTCGCCGCGCTCGTTCTGCTCGGGCTGTCCCACCGACAGTGGATGCCGATCTTCACTGGTTACGTCGGCACCGAGGTCCGGCGGTGGACCCGAACCGATGTGCGCAACTGCGGCGTCTTTGGCGTTGCGATCGCGCTGATGAACCTGTTCTTCTTTCTTGCGATCGAACGCCTCGACCTCGGCAAGGGCGCCGCAATCGAGTTCATCGGGCCGATCGCAGTCGCTGCCTGGTTGACCCGCACCCGTCGCAATGCCGTGGCGGTCGGTCTCGCGATCGTTGGCGTAGCGCTGCTCTCCGGGTTGGAATTGGGAGGCAATCCGCTCGGCCTGCTGTTCGTGTTTCTCGCATCAGCGATGTGGGCGGTCTACATCGTGATCGGCGCCCGGGTCGCCCACCAAGATCGGGGCCTCGCCGGACTGGGTGTCGGGCTGCTTGGCGGAGCCGTTGTGATCGCACCGTTCGGAGCCGGTTCACTCGGGGATGTCGTCGCCTCGCCCAAGACGCTCCTGCTGTGCTGCGCCGTTGGACTGTTCGCGACCGTCATCAGCTACGGATTGGAGCAAAACGTGCTTCGCCGGATTCCGACCGAACGATTTGCGCTCCTCCTCGCGTTGCTTCCAGTCAACGCCACGTTCATTGCCTACATCGCGCTCGACGAGAGGCCGACAGCTCTGGAGCTCGTCGGCATCGGCTGCGTTGTGGCAGGCGTTGTTGTTCAGCAGAATCGGCCGACGCCGCAGCAGGATTCCATCATCACATCGGGCTGACAATGCCGAACCGCGCTGCCACGCTCGGCCGACGCAGCTTCCAGACCAGACCGTCGTAGAGAATATGCAGGCCACCGAGAAACAGGATCGCAAATCCGTACACGCGCCCGTCCCACATCCGGTAGGTGATCGCGATGAACGCGCCGACAATGGCGAAGTACGAGATGTACGACACGGTTCTGCGCGCTCGTGTCGACGTCGCTGTTGCGATGGCGGTGGGTACGACATCGGTGCTCGACGATCGACGAATGAGCGAGCGATGAACGATGGCGAAGTACTCGATCGAATGAGCGGCGACGTAACCAGCGATCCCTGCGATCGGATCGATCATCACGGCGACGACGAGGCCGAGCGTGCCAGCCGCATATATCCATTTTGCCGTCCGGGCGGTGCTGGAGATGGTCATGTGCTCGGCCTGAATCCAGCGCCAGGCGAGCACCACGGAGGCAAGCGCGGCGAACCAGAACAGTGCGGTACCAAAGCCGGCGATTCGGTTCAGGGACTCGATGCTTTTGGCGTTGGTCTGGTCGACACCGATCCTGGCTCCGAGAGCTGGCAGATCTGCGTATGCACCGAGGAACATCAATGCCGTGAATAACCAGACCACAAGCATTGGCTTCTCGATTCTCCCGTGATCGTCGCCCGCCTTACGCCCGTAGATGCGGATAACGCCGTAGCGCTGCATCAGGGTGTGCTCGGCGTTCCACAGCCCGGCGACAATACCGACAAGGGCAAGGCTGACGTTGAGACCGATTGCTATCGCGATCGCCGCCACGAGTGGTGCCCAGCGGTAGAGCCGTCGATGCAGGTGTCGCTGCTCGGTATCGCCGTAGACCAAACCCAACGTGAGCGGCTGGTGAGCGAACGACACCAGAAACACCAGGCCCATCAGGGTCTGGATCCGAGACACCGACGACCCGGCACTATGGACGATCAGCGCGACGGGAAGCCAACTCCAGCCGAGGACGACATCGGTGATCCGCCCGTGAATCCACGCTGATGGCCTCGGAACAACGTGCACATCGCGCTGGATCAGCATCGAGGACGACTGTAACGTCCCCCCAACGGTCATGCCATCTCATGCCCGCCCGAACAACCCCGGCTCAGATCAGTGCGGTTGCCAGGGAGCGCAGAGGCCGTCGAGATCATGAACCTCGATTTGATCGCGGTTCGAGTAGGTGACCCAGTTGTTGGGATCTGGGCGGAGGTTGAAGGTTCGGAAGCTCATGTCGGTGGTGTCGATCGACAGGATCCGGCCGGACAATCCTTCGCCGATGTTCAACAACAGCTTGATCACTTCGAGGGCTTGGATACTGCCGACGATTCCGGGCAACACGCCGAGAACCCCGGCCTCCGCGCAACTCGGCGCAAGCTCTGCGGGTGGCGCTTCGGGAACCATGTCGCGATAGGTCGGACCGTGCTTCGGGTCGAAGACGCTGACCATTCCTTCAAAACGGAAGATGCTGCCGTGGACGACGGGAATGCCAAGCTTCACGGATGCATCGTTGAGCAGATAGCGGCTGGGGAAGTTGTCGGCACCATCGACGATGACGTCGTAGCCCTTGATGATTTCGAGGATGTTGCTGGCGTCGAGGCGAGTGTCGTACGTGACGACATCGACATCCGGATTGAGCAGGGTCAGGGTTTTCTTCGCACTGTCGACCTTACGGTCACCGATCCGGTCGAGGTTGTGCAGGATCTGGCGTTGCAGGTTGCTGGCATCGACCTCGTCCATGTCGACGATGCCGATCGTGCCAATTCCTGCGGCCGCGAGATACAGCGCTGCGGGCGAGCCGAGGCCGCCGGCACCGAGCATCAAGACCTTGCTCGCCAACAGCTTCGCCTGCCCTTCCGTTCCGACCTCTGGAAGCAGCAGATGGCGGCCGTAGCGGTCGCGTTGCTCCGCGGTGAGCACCACCGGCTTCTTCCAGTCTCGCCCCTCGTCTTTCCATTTGCCGAACCCGCCGGCCATCGACACGACGTCGGTGTAGCCGAGTTCCTGGAGAGTTTTGGTCGCAAAGGCCGAACGGACGCCACCTGCGCAATACGCGATGACGGGCGCACTCTTGTCGCTGATCCGGCTCTCGACTTGAGCCTCCAGATGGCCGCGTGGAATGTGGACAACACCGAGCAACGCACCCTGATCGAACTCGTCGGGCTCGCGCACATCGAGCACAGTCACCCCACCGGCGGCAATTCTGGCCTCGGCGGTGACTGTGTCGATCTCGGTGATCTCGGCCTTGGCCGATGCGAGTAAGTCGCGGAAGGTTGGCATGTCCTAAACACTACCGAATTGGTCGGGATTTGCGTCACCGGCAACGAGAGCCGGAAGGATCTCGCTGATCTCGCCCTGCAAGAGGTGGTCGGCGTGGTGATCCATCTTCGTGGCCTCACCGTTGACGATGATGATGGTTGCACCAGCTCGCTTGGCTCGCGGCACCATGTTGGCAACCGGGAAGACCTGCAGCGAGGAACCGACCGCAATCAAAGCATCACACCGGTCAGCCGAGCCGAGAGCCTGAGCGATGACGCTCTCGACAAGGTTCTGGCCGAAGCTGATCGTGTCACTCTTGAGAACGCCGTGCTGCCCACGTGCCCGACAGACGAGGCAATCTGGATCCAGCTCACCCGCAATCACTCGTTCGAGTGCTTCGGTCATCGGTCGACGATCGCGGCAGGTCCAACACAACGTGAAGTGCAAGGTCCCGTGGACCTCGATCACCAACGACGCGCTACTCCCCGCCCGTTGATGGAGCCCGTCGACGTTCTGGGTCACCAGCGCGATCAATCGCCCGCTGCGTTCCAGGTCGACGAGTGCGAGGTGTCCGACGTTCGGTTCGCGGGTGTGCGCAGCGTTCGACAGCCGGGTCTGCCAGGCGAACTGTCGCACCACTGGATCGGCGAGATAGTTCTGCAAGGTCGACGCCTTCTCAGCGAGTGGGTTCTTGGTCCACAATCCGTTCGGCCCCCGGAAGTCTGGGATGCCGGAATCGGTCGAGACTCCCGCACCGGTCAAGACCGCAATCCGTTGTGCCGACTTCAGCGAGCGCCGAGCGTCATCGAGTCCGGAGGAATGCAACATCCGCTCATGTTGACATGCGCCGGTCGCGGACGCGCTTC
>JANOQU010000045.1:0-2332 GCA_031422355.1 Actinomycetes bacterium | reverse complement strand
CGACAGTTTCGTCGGTTGGTTCACCGGTCTCGGTCGGTACGTCATTCCCGTTGCGCTGATCGGAATCGGGATCGCGCTGGTGAACAAGGGTCGGAGCCAGAATCGGGTCCGGCTGACGTTCGGTTGGAGCGCAATGGCTGTTGCCAGCCTCGGGCTGTTGCATATCGGCCGCGAAGACGGTGGCATTTCGGCTGATCTCGACCAATTGAAGCGGGCCGGCGGCTGGCTCGGCGCAGTGGTCGGCGTTCCCGTTCGCGCTCTCATCGGCACGGTCGGGGGAGTGGTGCTTCTTCTCGCAATTGGGTTGGCGGGTTTGCTGTTGATCACGGACCTCACCATCAAATCGCTGTACTCACACACATCGCGCTCGGTCGGGCTGCTGACGCGGCCGATCGGGCGGGCCGCTCGCAGAGCCGTCGGTGATATGTCCACGTTGAACAGCGACCGGGCTCCCGAGTTGGGTTCAGGAATGGATCCCGGCCTTGCTTCGCCGCAGATCTACGACGCGGAAGCCGAAGAGATCGATGCCGAGATCACCAAACCGCCACGTTCGAAAAGGGCCGCAGCGCTCGCGGCGTCTGACTCCCCGCTCCCGGTGGCCGGCGGTGGGGAACAAACGGAACTGGACCTCGGTCCCGGAGCGAAGAAGGGTCAGTGGGTTCTTCCGCCAACCAGTTTTCTGATCCGTTCCGGCGCCCAAACCGTCAACCGTCCCGAGGCTGAAGCTCGCGGGCGAACCCTGGTCGATTCGCTGAATTCGCACGGCGTGGAGACCAAGTTGGTCGGGATGACCATTGGTCCAACCGTCACCCGATACGAACTCGAACTCGGTAGCGGCGTCAAGGTTGCCCGGGTCACCAGCCTCAACCGCGACATTGCGTATGCAATGGCGGCGATCGACGTGCGAATCCTTGCGCCCATCCCTGGCCGATCAGCGATCGGCATCGAGGTGCCGAACCACACCCGCCAACTGGTCGCACTCGGCGACATCATGACGTCGTCCGAGGCCAAGACAGCGTCGCATCCGCTCGATGTCGCTGTCGGCAAAGACATCGCCGGTCGGTCCGTGTTTTTGAACCTCGCGACCACGCCGCACCTGCTGATCGCTGGCGCCACCGGCGCCGGCAAGAGCAGCGGTATCAATTGCATCATCACGTCACTCCTGATGCGGTCCACGCCCGACCAGGTCAAGCTGATCCTGATCGATCCCAAACAGGTCGAGATGGGCCAGTACAACAAACTGCCGCACCTGCTGACCCAGCCCGTGACGAATCCGAAGAAAGCCGCCAACGCACTCCAGTGGGCCTGCAAGGAGATGGATCGGCGCTACGACATCTTGTTCGAGGTCGGCTTCCGCGACATCGGCGGCTACAACGCTGCCTTCGACCGTGGAGAATTACAACAGGAACCGGGCAGCGAAACGGTGGCAGCCCGTCTGGAGTACATCGTCGTGGTCGTCGACGAACTCAACGACTTGATGATGGTCGCTGCCCGCGATGTGGAAGAGAGCATCACTCGCATCGCGCAAAAGGCCCGAGCGGTTGGCATCCACTTGATCATCGCGACCCAGCGTCCGAGCGTGAACGTCATCACCGGCGTGATCAAGGCCAATGTTCCTGCCCGAATGGCATTCGCGGTGAGCAGTCTCACCGACAGTCGAGTCATCCTCGATCAGCCCGGCGCGGAGAAGTTGGTGGGTAAGGGCGACATGCTGTTGTTGCCGGGTAACTCCAATGTCGCTCAACGAATTCAAGGCTCCTTCGTCAGCGAGGAAGAGGTCCGCAAGGTGGTCGGTCACTGGCGGCGGCAAGCGCCGGAGGTGACTTATGTTTCGGGCGTCGAAGGCGACGAAGAAGGCGGCGGATCCGGACTACTCGGATCCAGCGGTGGTGGTTCGAGTAGCTACGGCAACAGCGGTGACGAGGATGATGACGAGCTGATGCGCCAGGCCATGGAACTGGTGGTGCGCAGTCAATTGGGTTCCACGTCTATGTTGCAGCGCAAGCTGAAGGTCGGTTTCGCCCGCGCCGGACGAATCATGGATCTGCTCGAAGAGGGCGGCATCGTCGGCCCCAGCGAAGGGTCCAAGGCACGCTCTGTGTTGATGACGGTCGAAGAATTCGAACTCCTCCAAGAGGCCCAACGAAACCGTTCGTGAAGATCACACGAGGCTCCGCCAAGCGCTGCCTCGGCAGGCTCTGCGAGGATGGCGGGGTCGGCGGAGATTGCGGGCATGGGAGACCTCCTGGTCGGTGCAATATCGTTGCTAGAGCAACTAGATCAGGTCTGTCCAGGGTTCGAACCGGGCCGTCACATGCCGCGGAGGAGGCGG
>JANOQU010000044.1:0-4347 GCA_031422355.1 Actinomycetes bacterium | reverse complement strand
CCGGAGACCGTGAGTACCGACGCATTGCGGACTCGAGGCGTGCGCGTGGAACTCGGGCCCCACACGATCGATCAGTTCCCCAGCGGAGAGTTCGCCGGGAATTGGATTGACGAACACCGAGCCTGCGTTGCGACCCCCAGGCTGGTGCTCCCGTCGCCACCTGACCACTTCATCCAACTCGCGTTCTGACCGCTCGCGATCGCCAACACTCAGCTGGAGCGTGGCATCGATCACGATCTGGTGGTCGGCGAGGTCACTCCCCCGGAAGCGCAGTCCAAGCCGGTCAGCGTCAACTCGACCAGATCGGCCGGTCCGAAGATCGAACAAATGCACGTCGACGAGACTGGCCTGGATATCGCTGCCGTGGCCGCCAGCGTTCATCCGCACCGCTCCACCGATACTGCCAGGCACTCCGACCGCCCATTCGAAGCCGGTCAATCCCGCCGCAACCACGTGTCGAGCCAAGAGCGGCAGCGCGACTGTTGCGCCGGCCGAGACCCGGGTCCCGTCGATCACGTGATCGTTCGAGAGGTTGATCAACGAGATCGCCACTCCGTCGAATCCTGTGTCGGCAACCAGCATGTTCGATCCTCGCCCGATGACAAGGGCAGGTACCTCGAACTGATCCAGAACCTCGGCCACCAAACGGAGATCGTCCAAAGAGTGCGGTCTGGCCATCACTGCGGCGTTGCCTCCGACCCGATACGTGGTCAATGGTCCGAGGGGAACATCGCACTCCGCAATATCGCCGAGTTTCGATGCGATCATCGACCAGCGATCAGCGCGGCTGTCCATATCTCGGGCCGAAGGTTCGTTCATCACGATCGCGCCCGCTCCAGTTCGAGCCGTCGAGCAAGCACCTCATCTGGCAACGATGCGATATCGCCACAACCCATCGAGATCGAGACGTCGCCGGATCGAAGCGCGCCCGCCAAGTAGTCGATCAAATCGGTTCGGCGTGGCAGCCACACCAAGGGGGTCATCGGGTGTGCGTCGAGTACGGCGTTCACCACCAGTTTGCCGGTTACTCCAGGAATCGGGGTGGTACCAGACGAGTAGATATCGGTCAGAACGACGAGGTCTGCGTCGACGAATGCGTCGCGGTACTCGGGCCACAACTCGGCCATCCGGTTGTAACGGTTCGGCTGGAACACGGCGACGATTCGCTGCCACGAATCGCCGCTGCCTCGCGCGGCAGCGAGCACGGCCGCGATCTCGGATGGCAGATGGGCATAGTCGTCGACAAGGGTCACGCCGGCGTGTTGCCCACGAATGTCGAACCGGCGGGCGACTCCGCCGAAGCGTGCGAGGGCGGCCGCGATGACCTCGAACGGGATTCCGATCAGCGTCGCCATCGCGACGACCGAGGTCGCGTTCTGCACGTTGTGTGTGCCCCGCAGTGGCAGGTGGATTTCGCCCAATCTGTGGCCGTCGTGCTCGACTGAGAAGTGGAACGACCCGGTCGCCGGGCGCACGTCGACGGCCCGGAAGTTTGCGCCGTCGGCAAAGCCGTACGTGACGGCACCGTGGCGACGAGCCAGGTCAGCACACACGCTGTCGTCGGCACAGAGCACCTTGGGCCCTGGAATCTGAGCCAAATAGCGGTCGAACGAGTCGACGATGCCGGCGAACGTACCGAAGTGGTCGAGATGGTCGACCTCGACATTGGTGACGATGGTGCCGTGAAGCGGTAACTCGAGGTGGGTGCCGTCACTCTCGTCGGCCTCGACGACGAACCAATCGCCGCCAGTCCATTGGGCACCTGTGCCCATGTCCGTGACATCGCCGCCGATCACGAAACTCGGACGCAAGCCGGCCTGGGCCATCACGAGCATCAACATGCTCGACGTGGTTGTCTTGCCGTGCGTTCCAGCCACTGCCAGCGACTTCGCCATGGCACAGATGCCGGCGAGCATGCCTGCTCTGCGGAGTACGAGCGAGCCGTTGGATCGGGCTTGATCGAGCTCGACGTTTCGGTCAGGGACGGCGGTCGATGCGGTGACGGCATCGACACCGTCGACGGCTGAACGGCGATGGCCGATGTGCACATCGATTCCGCCGGCGCGAAGGCGATCGAGCACGGGCTGTTCACGGAGGTCGCTGCCCGAGACTCGATGCCCCATCTCCGCGAGGACGATCGCAATTGCGCTCATTCCCGGCCCGCCCACGCCGACGACGTGCAGCCGCTGCGAAGCGGCCAAGTCGATCGGGGCCACCGGCGACGCAGTACTCACCGGTCGGCCGCCAGATCTTCGATCAGTGCGATCAGCCGACCGCTGCGATGTGCTTCGCCAGCGGCAAACGCGGCTGCGCCCAGGTCTGCGAGTGCTTCGTCGTCGTCGACGAGGCGCAGGACAGTGGCGGTCAAACCGTCGCGGGCGAGTTCGGTCTCTGACATCACGACCGCGGCCCCGATGTCGCCGAGAATCCGAGCGTTGTCGGATTGGTGATCGTCGGCTGAAGCGGCCCACGGGATGACGATGGCTGGCATCCCGGCAGTCGAAAGTTCGGCGATCGTGCTTGCTCCGGCTCGCGTGATCATGAGATCGACCGCTGCGTAGACCTGCACCATCTGTTCCTCGTAGCCGATCACGTCGTACATGATGCCGTGTTCTCCACTCCGTTCGCTGGCCGCGCTGGCGAGAAAGCGGTCACCCACGACGTGGCGAATAGCGATGTCGGATCGGTCCGACAAGTTCTCGACCAGGGTAGTCACCGCGTCATTGAGCAGCTTCGAGCCGAGTGACCCGCCGAACACGGCGACCGCGAACCGGTCATTCGGAATTCCGATGGCAGCGCGTGCTTGGTCTCGCTGAGCGTTCCGGTCGAGCTGGATCAAATCGCGGCGCACGGGCGCACCCGTATACCGAGCTCGGGGCAGCTTTGATCCTTCGAAAGCGACGGCCGATGCCGTCGCGAATCGGGCACTGAGCCGGCTTGCGAGGCCCGGGATCCGGTCATAGCTGACGACCACGATCGGAATTCGTCGGAGCCGCGCCGCGAACGTCGCTGGGAAACTGGCATACCCGCCGACCGAGATCACGATGGCCGGGCGCATCTGTTTGAGCAGTGATCGGGCCTCGACGATCGATCGGATCAGCTTCAGCGGAAACGCAAGATTCGACACCGTCAACCGCCGCTGCAGCCCAATGACGTCGAGGAAGTGATGCGGATAGGCAGTCTTCGCCATCAGCCGCGTCTCGATCCCGCGCTGCGCACCGATGTAGGCGATCTCGTCGGCCCGATGTCCAACTGCAACCAAACCGTCGGCAATCGCAATCGCAGGCAGCACATGCCCGGACGTGCCTCCACCGGTGATGACTGCGAACGTACTCACCGTACATGACGTGCGACGTTGAGCAGCAACCCCATCGCAGCCATACAGACGAACAGCGAGCTTCCACCAGACGACACGAACGGCAGCGTCAGGCCGGTGACCGGCAATGCGCCGCTGACACCGCCGACGTTGATGACGGCCTGGACCGCTATCCACGCAACGATGCCGCCGGCCAGCAGTGTTCCGAAGCGGTCCCGAGCAGCAAGAGCGACCTGGACACCGCCGTAGGTCAGGATCATGAAACAGCCAATGACCGCGACGACACCGATCAGGCCGAGTTCCTCGCCGATGACAGCGAAGATGAAGTCGCTGTGAGCCAACGGCAGATATCCCCACTTGGACGGCCCGCTCCCGACGCCCGTACCACTGACGCCCCCCGTGGCCATTCCGATCATGGCCTGGTATACCTGGTAGCTGAGGTAGTCCTTGTTGCCGGTGATGTCGAGAAACGCCGTGAACCGATTGAATCGACGTTGGCTGGTGAAAACAAAGCCAACGGATGCGACCGCTCCGAGAATCGTCATCAAAGCCATCGGCACGAGCGGTGTTCCGGCGATGAACGCGACAGCGAACACGATGGCTGCCAGAACGATGGCAGATCCGAGGTCGCCCTGGAGCAAGCTCAGAACTCCGCCAGCCGCCGCGACGTACATCACTGGCTTCAAGGTGCGCCGAAGGTCGGCCATTTCGGTCTCGCGCTTGGACAGCAGATCGGCGCAGTAGAGCAAGACCGCAAGCTTCAAGAATTCCGAAGGCTGGAAGCCGAGTGGACCGATGTAGACCCACGCTCGCGCATCGTTGACCGAGGTCCCGATTCCCGGCACGAACGGCAGCAGCATCGCGCCCATTGCTCCAACGAGGATGTACGGCGTCCATCGACGCCAGCGGTGATACGGAATCCGGGCGCTCATCACCAGGGCAACGGCCCCGAAGCCGGCCCAGAGCAACTGCCGGTTGAAAATCCGCCACGGTGAGTTGCCACGATGCAGCGACGTGATCGCCGATGCCGA
>JANOQU010000043.1:0-3045 GCA_031422355.1 Actinomycetes bacterium | reverse complement strand
GCGCCGTCGGCTGGGGTGTTCGCTGTCGTGAACAGGTGCACGCCGAGGCCGAGTCCCTCGGTTGGCGTGTAGCCGCTTTCGGTGACGCCACGGATCGCCTCGTCGACGCCGGCGTAGGCAACCCACTCCAGCGACACGCCGGCGTTGGCCGCGCTGCCGCCGCTGGCGATCGCTTGGAGGCCGATCTCGTCGCCGTCCTTGCTGACCACCTTCACCGTGTCGGTCTTGCCTGCCTTGCGAACGGCTTCGATGACAGAGCTCATGCCAATCGAATAAGGCAACACCAAGTGGGTGGCGTCGGAGTTGGCCTGCAGCGCCGCGGTGATGGCGCTATCGGCCTTCACCGGGTCAAGTGCGTCGGTGATCTGCCAATCGACGACCTCGACCGTGCATTCGGCGCACTGCGCCATCACATTCTGGAACTGCTTGTTGCTCTCCACCAGGTTCGGGAACGCCGAGTCGTTGATGAGGATCACGTTCGCTGCGCCCGCCGTCTCGGCGATGATGTTGTAGGCGTTGACCTGGTGCATCAGCGGCATGCGATACGAAACGTAGGCGTCATATGCGTCGGGACCGGTTGCGTTTGGTGCATCAGCCACGGAGACGGTGACGACGCCCTGCTCCTTGGCCTTGGCCAGTGACGCGCCGACGAGCACGTCGGGCACCGCCATCGTCACGATCACGTCGGGGTTCTTCGAGAGCGCAGTGTCGAACGCCTGCGTGAAGCTCTCTGGCGTTCCGGCGCCGGGCACGATCTCGGCCGTCCAGCCGATTGCTTCGGCGGCTTCGACGGCGAAGTCTGCGGCGGTCTCGCACGCAGTGCCCGGTGCGCAAATGATGATCTGCATGTTCACGCCGGCCGGCGGTGCCGGCGTGCTCTCCGGTCCGAGCCAGCCTGTCTGGGCCACGATATCGGTTGACGCGACATCCGAGTCGGCCGCGGCGAAGACGAGTCCGGCGCTGGCGAGTCCGCTGATCCGCGCGGCCTCGGCGAGGATGTCGTTGGCCGGCGCGCTGGTGTCGGCGCTGCCAGCGGCCGTAGTGGTGGTGGCGTCGGTTGCGGCTGCGGTCGACGAGCTGGCGCTCTCACCGCCACTGTCACCGTCACTGTCAGAGCCGCACGCAGCGAGGGCTAAGGAGCCGACACAGAGCAGGGCAGCGAAAGCGCGGCTTCGTCCGAGAGTACTGCGGTTCATTCGGGTCCCCCAAGGTTGACGCCGTCTCATGCACCCCCATTGATGCTGGACGGATCGGCAGCGAACAGCCGATGCCATAGCCTAACGAACGTTCGACCGGTGGTCAAGCGCGTTGAGCTATGGTGATCACACAGACGCGCGGTGAGAGAGGGTCGATGTCAATTTCCCGACGGGACGAAATCGTGATCGCTGCGACCGAACTCTTCGCGCAACATGGGTACCACGGCGTCGGTATGCGCGCCATCGCGGATGCGGTGGGCATCCGCGGCTCCAGCCTGTACCACCACTTTCCGTCGAAAACCGAGCTGCTCTACGCCATCGCGCACGACTACAACCGAGCATTTATCGAGAGCCAACTGGCCGACCTCAGCCCCAACCCCACGTACGCGGCGCGAGTGCGCAAGCTGGTGTACGACCACATCATCTACTTCCACAAGCACCGCCTGGAAGAGGCCGTCGGGCTGCGCGAGCTGCAGGAACTACGGGCGAATGCCCCAGAGCACTACACCGACATCCAGACGTCTCGTCGCTCGTACCAGGACGGGCTCGAAAGGCTGATCGTCGACGGGCGCGAGACCGGCGAGTTCGAGTGCGAGGATCCGCACCTGGTGGTGCTCGCAGTGCTCGGCATGGTCAACAGCGTCAACGACTGGTATCGCGATCGGGGCAGGATGTCCATCGTCGAGGTGGCCGAGGCATACGCCGATATCACGGTGAACCGCATTCTCGGCGCTCGCTGAAGCAGTCGACGCCGTCAGTTGCTGGCGGCTTCGCCGGTGATGCGCATCAGGTGTGCGGCGGCGGTGACGGGGTCGAGCGATCCGGTCTTCACCGAGTCGAGCAGTTCGCGGCCGACCGCGGTGCCTTCGGCGGTCGTGGTCGCCCGTGCGAGAAGGTGGCGCACCCGTTCACGTACTTCGGCCAGACGCCGTTGCGCTCGACGGCGAGCCCCCTCGCCGCTGTGGTCGAGGTAGCGCTGATGTTCGCAAATCACATCCCACAGCCGGTCGAGGCCGGCTCCGTCGGTGGCGACAGTTGTCAGGACCACCGGCGCCCACGGCCGCGCTGCCCCGAGGTGCAACATCCGTTCGAGATCGCGCACTGTTGCATCGGCACCTGGCCGGTCGGCCTTGTTCACCACCAGCACGTCGGCGATCTCCAGCAGACCCGCCTTGTTCGCCTGCACTTCATCGCCCCAACCTGGGTTGACAACCACCACCGTCGTGTCGGCGTTGTCGGCGATGGCGATCTCTGATTGGCCCACCCCGACGGTTTCGATCAACACAACTGGCCACCCGGCAGCATCGAGCGCGCGAACGGCGCTGGGCACGGCGAGCGACAAGCCACCCAGCTGCCCGCGACTGGCGAGGGAGCGCATGAACACCTCGTCGCAACTCGCGTGCGCGGCGCTCAGGCGTACTCTGTCGCCGAGGATGGCGCCGCCGCTGTACGGCGATGAGGGGTCGACCGCCACAACGGCCACCTTGCCATCGCGCGAGAGGATCTCACCGACGAGCGCGTCGGTGAGAGTGGACTTTCCGGCACCGGGCGAGCCGGTCAGGCCAACGGTATGAGCGCCCCGACCGGCAGCGAAGATGTCGGCCGCGATCGAGTGAAACTCCTCCCCGCCAGCCTCGACGACCGTCAACAACCGTGCGAGCGAGCGTCGATCACCGTCGATGGTGCTGCGCAGTAGAGCCGCCACATTCTCGCGATCGTCAGCTGTCATCGTTGCAGCCCAAGTCGTCAAGCCGGGGGTTGCGCAGAGGCGTCCGCATTGCGACGCAGCTCCCGCTTGAGGATCTTGCCTTGGGTGTCCTTCGGCAGTGCGTCGACGATCTGCACGTTC
>JANOQU010000042.1:0-3729 GCA_031422355.1 Actinomycetes bacterium | reverse complement strand
ATCGCCGCCCAGGTGTTCGTCTGCCGACCACCGTTTCGGGCGCCGACTGGTACCTACCTCGGGGTCGTCCACTTCCAACGACTGCTGCGCGAACCGCCGGGTACTGAGCTTGGCCACTGTCTCGAACAGGAGCCGACGATCACGCCAGACATTCCCGATCGTGAGGTCGCCGAGAAGTTGGCCAGCTACAACATGCTGGCGGTCGGCGTGACCGACGAGGGCGGACATCTGCTTGGCGCGATCACCGTCGACGATGTTCTCGACCGCACCCTGCCGACCGGCTGGCGTCAGCGTCGGCGGAGCAACTCGCCCGTGATGGCCAAAGCGGGTCCCGCCGCTGACGACGATTCGGCTGGCGGCTTCTCGGCCCGCGCAGTGCCGCCGCGTGATGCTCCAGTGAAGGGTCCCGGCAAGGGTGGACCGGCCACGGTCGATCCACCCCGGTACAACTTGCGCGGGGGTGCTGCGGGGGGTCGGTCGCAATGACGCGCCGCAACGACATCACCTCGCCTCGCGAAGGCCGCCGCTGGGGATTGCACTACGACCCCGAGGCGTTCGGCCAGTTCAGCGAGAGCATCGCCCGAACGCTCGGCACCGCCAGGTTCCTGGTCTGGCAGACCGGCATCGTCATCGTCTGGATCATCCTCAACGTTGCCTTCGCATTCCTGCGTTGGGACAAGTATCCGTTCATCCTGCTCAACCTGGCATTCTCGACCCAGGCCGCCTATGCGGCGCCGTTGATCCTGCTCGCCCAAAATCGCCAGGAGCAGCGGGACCGGATTCAGACCGACAACGACCGGCGAGTTGCCGAGCGAACCCAAGCCGACACCGAGTTCCTCGCCCGCGAGATCTCCAGCGTGCGCGTTGCATTGGCCGACATGGTGACGACTGAAGACCTCCGCGACAGCCTCGACAAGTTGACTGCTGCGGTCGAGCGGATGTCATACCGGCTCGACGAAATCGATCAACCGCACACACAGCCGCTCGAATAATCCCTCACCAGAATCGAGTGACGACGCGCGCTGGTCAAGTTCTGGTGAGGGATTATCGATACGTCGGCATATTCCCTCACCAGAAATCAACTGGCAGGGACGGCAATCTCCCGGTCATCAACCGGCAGGTCATGAACCGCCAATTGTGCAGCCACGTGACGGACGAGGCGGCTCGTGATGTCGGAGAACTCGACCGGGTTCATCCAGGTCGACAAATGGTCGCCCTGCAATTCGATCACGTGAGCGTTGATTGCCTTGGCCAACGCCCGCTGCTTGCGGGGCTTGACGAGGCGGTCCTGCGTCGTAATCATCATCGCCGCCGGCGTACCGAGAGTGCCGGCCCACAGCATCGAGTCGTATCGACTCAACGCCTGTCCGGCGTGCACAAGGTGTACCGCACTGTTGCGGCTGAGTTCGCCCGCCAGCCAATCCAGGTGCGGCGCGATGGCCGGCTGGTGCTTGACCATCCGCTTCAGCCCAGCGCGCAGCCACAACGGCGACGCCCATGAGCGCATGATCGGGCCGAGCATCCGGATCGTCTTCCACCGCAGCCGCTCGTTGAACGTCGCCCGCCATTCGAGTGCGGTTGCCTGGACGATGATCCCGCCGACCAGTTCTGGATGCCGACGATTGAGCAACAGCGCGATCGGCCCACCCATCGAGTAACCAACTGCGATCACAGAACCGATGCCGAGTTGACGCATCAACAGCGCGGCGTCATCCGCCGCATCTTCCAACTCGAACGGCTCAGCCGAGCGCATACTGCGACCGTGGCCACGATGGTCGACGGCGATGAACGACGCGTGTCGGGCCAGTTCTTCGTACGCGGTGTAGAACTGCAGATCAGCCGACGCCGTCCAACCGTGCAGGAGGAGCACCGTCGGTGCGGTCGGATCAGGATGGCGATGATGGCGATAGAACAACTCGCCCCTGTCCGCAAGCAGGGCAGTCTGAGCGGGCGGCAGCCACGGAAGTTTCACCTCGCCAGGTTACCGGCCGGTAACGAGTCCGCAAGCCGCCGTCTCACGCACCTCCGAGAAGCGGAGCCGGCTCATGATTGGGTGGTTCTGATGGTTGGTTCTGGCGGGCGGGACACGCCGCTGAATTCGTGCAGCGGGACGCCGTGAGCTCTGATGGTCTCGAGTAGGTCGACCGTCGGGAGACGTTCGTCACCGAGGATTACAGCGCCAACCAGGCTGCGATCGTCGAGCAACCAGCGCGTCATCGTCGCAGCGACAACGGCGGCGGCCATCCCACTGCGGACCGCCGCTCCGGCGACGAGCGTTTCCCTCGCCCCGTTGGCCAACGATCCGCGTACATCGACCCGCACGGCTCCGATTCCGCCCTCTTTGTGGGGCGGACTCAGCATCGGTAACCGAGCGGTGAACCGGTCACGGCGAGTCGCCGACATCCGCGCACTCATCCGACCGACCGTCGGGAACACCCGATTGAGCAACACCGGCTCTGGCATCTCGGCTCGGTAGCAGTCATAGGAGTTGATCGGTTCCGGGAACCAGCACAATTCTCGCCCGGCACCCGCTGGGCGGCGGATCCACTCGCCGTCGTGTAATCCAAGCGACGTGCCACCGAGTGCACGATGATGCTGGTGAGCACACGACGGGCCGCCCGTTCCATGCATTGCGACGTGGATCTCGTCGACCGAATGGAGTTGCGACGACAGGTGTCGGGCCAGCAGGCCCGACAGACCGGGGGCCATTGCCGCGCCGACCACCAACGTTGTGTCGTGGCGGATTGCCAGCGGTGCCAGTTCCAGCAGATCACGAACGTCGTCGACGTCGTCGCTCATCGAAATAACCCCAACCCCCCTGGCCAGGAGTTTCGCTGCGATCTCGGCCTGGGGCGCGGGGTGGGCCAGTACCGCAATGTCAGCGTGGGCCGCGTGCGCGAGATCCACTGCGACCCCTCCAACCGAGCGGGCAACGCTGATCGCAACACCCTGGCGGGGATCCACCACTGCGACTCGCGCGCCGCCGGCGGCCAACACGCTGGCGATCCGGCTGCCGGTGACGCCCGCGCCGATCACGGCGACAATCTTGCCGGTCGACATCACCCTTGCCGGGACTCGCTGGTCACTTGGGCCGTGTGGACAGTTCGCGCCATCCACCCTGCTGAGGGGGGACACCGCCCTTGCCACGCAACCGCAGGACCCCGGCGACAATGCCGGCCACCGAGAGCGCGAGCGAGGCTCGACGAAGCATTTTCACCGCCCGAGCGTACCTGACCGTAACGGCCGTAACGGCCACGGCGTCCTGACACAGATCCGCACCCGCGTCGGGATTCTGTGACGGATCCGGTCTCAATCCAGCCCGCTGTCGCCTTTCGTGCCAAGAGCGCAGATCCTGTTGATGGGTGTGTCAGCCGGCGACGGTGACCAGAACGGCGCTTGAGAGTTCGTTGGCCCCGATCTCGTCGCACAGGTGCATCGCCCCAAGTTGCGCCGCCCAGTCAATGAGGTCGCTCGCCGGCATCGGGTGGGCGAGGAAATAGCCCTGCGCGGTGTCACAGCCGAGATCCCTCAACCTGTTCCAAGTCTGGCGGTCCTCGACCCCCTCGGCCACGACCGACATCCCCATGTTCCGAGCAAGGTCGATCACTGATCGCACAATGGCCTCAGCTCCGGCGTCTGTCGCCATGGCCATGACGAACGACTTGTCGATCTTGATTGCGTGTGCGGGGAGTCGCTGAAGGTAGGACAACGAGGAGTAGCCGGTGCCGA
>JANOQU010000041.1:0-2233 GCA_031422355.1 Actinomycetes bacterium | reverse complement strand
TGGCCACCGATCTCGACGCGGTCGTCAGGATCGAAAGCGAACTCACGATCCGCGAGACCAACCTGGAACAACTGCTCGCCAGCCAACGCAACCTCGACGACCGCGTCCAACTCGCCACGTTGACCATCCTGATCACACCATCGCCCGTGGACGAACCGTTCGTCGTTGCCGTCGTGGAGAAGTCGAACGGCATCGGTGACGCCCTCACCAAAGGGTGGAATGCCTTCGTCGACGTATTGCACGGGTTTGCCGTGGTCCTCGCCTACAGCGCGCCATTCATGGTGATCGGCCTGATCCTCCTGGGCGCCGGTTGGCTGGTCCGTCGTCGCTTACTGCGGTCAGTCCTCTGATGCGGCGACGAAATCGATCAGTTGCTCGACGGCACCGACCAGTTCGGGGCGCAGGTCGGCGTAGGTGTTGACCCGGTTCCGCAGCCGTGGCCAGAACGTGGCGAGATCGGTGCCCAGAGCCCGGCACATGCCCTCTTTCCACGGCTCGCCACGGGGCACGTCTGGCCACTCGGCAAGCCCCAGAACCTTCGGTCGGATGCCGGCCCAGACATCGACGAAGGGATGACCGGTGATCAACACGTTGCGATCCCTGACGTCGCTCGCGATCCGAGATTCCTTCGAGCCGCTCACGAGGTGGTCGACGAGGATGCCGAGCCGGCGTTGCCCCGACGGCTGGAAATCACGGACTGCACCTGCGAGGTCGTCGATGCCGTGCAGCGGTTCGACCACGATTCCCAATTCGCGCAGATCGTCGCCCCAAACGTGCTCCAACAACTCCGCATCGTGTTTGCCCTCGACCCAGATTCTGGCGACCCGCGCCACCTTGGCCCGGACCGGGCGATCAGTCGCGATCGAGCCACTGTTGGTCACCTTCGCCCGACCGCCGGACTCTGAACCACTCACGCCGACCGTCTGTGTCGCACGGACCAGTGTGACTGGCTTGCCGTCGATCAGAAACGCACCGGGGGTCCAGCGAAAGTGGCGGAATTGGTTCTTGCGATCGCGAAGAGTCACTGCCTCGAACGTGATCTTGACGACGTCACCGCAGAAACCGCTCGCCCTGTCCTCGATGAGCATTCCCATCTGAGCCGTCACCTCTGGATATCTCGGGGCCTTCTTCTGGGCCTCGAGTTCACTGAGGATGTCGCGACCGCTCACGCCGGACCAACGACATTGCCGTACCAGCGATCGGTGAGCACCTGGTCGACGTGGCGTCCGTCGGTTCGCCGGTAGGGCGCACGAAGTTGGGTGACGGTGATTGGCATCGCAAACGATGATGGCACGTACGGGATTCCCCACACGTGCACTCGCTCGGCGGGTCCGCTGAAACGGCAGAAGCCTTCGGTCAACTGGATCTCGACGTCGGCCTCGCCTGTTTGGTGGTATCCGTTCGGGATACGTGTCAGGGCGTTCGCGCTGCCAGACGGCGCTGCCCATTCGATGTCGAACGTTGCGGGCGCGAGTGTGCCGAACGCACGCCGCCACGCTTCGGTCGGATCATCGAGCAACACGCCGTGGGCCTCGTTGCCGATGCTCCACTGGAGAAACGGTGCGTCGCAGACGTGGTCGGCCCACATTTGCGGCGGTTTGATCTCCAACCCGTCACGCAGTGCGCTGCCATCGAGTTCCTCGATGTACAGGTACGGCTCACCGCTTCGGACCAGTCCCGCCCAGTAGTCGAATCGGCGACCGCGAAGCTCGAACCCCACGAATGCACCAGACTGGCGGTCGTCAGCTGTGGCCCACCACCACCAGGCCTCGACCGCAACATCCGGATGCCGATGTTCGTCGAGGTCCGTGATCTCCGAGGGTGTCGACGAGAGCACGAATTCGACACTACGTTGTCCCGGTGCGTTACTTGAGTCTGGATTGGATCGACGCCGTCGCAGAGGAGGCCGCTCGCAGCGAGCCCGTCGCGGAGGCGGCCGCCAGCTGTTCGATCGGCGTCACGCAGGTGGTCACGGATACCCCTGACGGCACGGTGATCTACTCACTGCAGGCCACCGACGGGACGCTGTCGTTCGGTGCCGGTGAGGCCTTCCCAGAGGATGTCAGGTTCGAGCAGACATGGGAAACCGCTGTCGGAGTCGCGACCGGTGAACTCAATGCGCAGGAAGCGTTCATCCAGGGTCGCATCCGCCTGACCGGCGACCAGCAGAAGTTGATGGACAGCCAACCGGTCTTCGGCGCAATGAGCGCCGTGTTCGACAGCGTGCGCGAGC
>JANOQU010000040.1:0-16440 GCA_031422355.1 Actinomycetes bacterium | reverse complement strand
GTCGCCGCCCCAGACGAGATAGGCCCGGCTCACCGTTGCCGAGCCGATTGACAGCGTTGACCGGCTGGAATTGAACGGGTCGTGGCTGTCGGAGTCTGCCACGGTCTGGGCGTCGACGAACATCATCTCATAGGTGTGACGGTTGAGATCGCTGCCGATTCCGACCCCTGCGCGTGCGGCGATGCAGTCAGGGTCGGCCGTGTCGTTGCACGTCATCGATGTGTTGCCGATGATCAGTACTGAACCGTTGTCGTAGTCGGAGATGATTGCGCCGGGGATGCTGGACACGACGATGTCCAGTGGGCCGGTCGCGGCCACCGGCGTTGCACCATCGGCACTGATGGTCGGGGTGATCGAGAAGTTGGTCACGGCGGGCCCGATGTCCAGCTTGAGGTCCGCCGACGAGCGAGCGCCGTCAGCGAGGCCTGGAATGTCGCACGTCAACGCGGTCGTGCCGCCAGCGACGCTGCACGTCCAGTTCGGGTCGTTGACGGATCGGTATGTCACCCCGGCTGGTAGCGCAATCGTGACACGGATTGCCGCGGCCGCCCCGGCGACGCGTGGTCGCAACGCTCCGGCGCCCGGCGTCGTGCCGTTGGCAGTATTCACCCTGATGAGGGCCGCTCCGTTGGTGTAGGCCTGTCCGATCACCTCGGCGCCGACTTGCGGATCCGCCGGGACAGGTGGCGACGTTGTGGTGGTGGGCGCGAGTGTGGTGGTCGGTGCAATTGTCGTGACGGGTGCGACTGTCGTGACGGGTGCGGCGGTGGTGGCAGGGGCAACAGTTGTTATGGGAGTCGAGGTGGTGGCCGGAGCAGCCGTTGTCGCTGGCGCCTGGGTTGTTGGCGTGACGGCGGGCGTCGTTGCCGATGTGCCAACCGGGATCGTCACGGGCGCGCTCGACGCCGTCGCGGTTGTGGTCGGCGTGACAGCGGAGGTCGTTGGAGTCGTGCGAATCGTGGGGCTTGATGAGGTCTGGACCGGGATCGTGACGACGTCCCCTGAGTCGGACGCAGCGATGACCGGGATGTCGACCGAGTCAGAAGGTGTCGTATTGCTCGGTGTCGTGATACTCGGTCTCGTGTCCGCTGTGTCGATCGTCGCCGTGGAGTCGCCAGGTTGCTCGTCGGCGGCTGTCGTCGCAAGGATCGACGGTGGAGCCGTCTGGCCGGCTGGTCGGGACTCGGCGGCCGGCTCTGCATTTGGAGGCAGAGCCGAATCGTTCGGACCGGCGAGGTTGATCGCGACGAGAGTCAGCACAGCGGCCAGCGATGCGGCCGCGGTGCCGAGCAAAGTTTGCTGCGAGCGTGGCAGCCGCTGCACGACACCGACGATTCCGTTGCCAGCCGTCAGCCCGGCCAAGTATTTCGCCGCCGGGACGCCGACCAGCAGAGGGATGAGAATGCCGCGCAGTTTGGTGTTGGCCTCTGACAATTCGGCGAGCAGCGCCGGACACCTGTCGCAGGACTCCAGGTGGTCATCGATTCGCCGACGGTCCTTCGCCGGCAAGCTATCGCGGACGTAAGCGCCGAGATTGCTGGCACATTCCTGACAGGCAGCAGCCATCGGCTCCAGAAGGTGCGACTGCAGATACGCCTGCCGGAGTCCCTCCCGGGCGCGGTAGGCCAACGCTGCGACAGCGTTCGCAGCGATACCGAGCAACGGTGCAACTTCGGCCGCACTCAGGCCTTCGACTTCGGTGTGCCACAGCACCAATTGCCAGCGCTCGGGCAGGCTCGCGTACGCCTTGGCCACCATTGCCCGGTCATCGCCGCTCATCGAAGCATCGAGGAGCGCGACATTGACGGCGTCATCAGGCTGATCAGTCACGTCTTCGAGCCTTGTTCGCCGATTGCGTTCGTAGTACGAGTTGCGAACGGTGGTCAGCAGGTATGGACGAAAGCTGATGTCTGGACCGCCGCCGCGCTGCAGCACGCCGAGCACCCGAGAGAACGCCTCCGCAACGATGTCGTCAGCATCGGAGCGAGACCTCGACAGGGCCCGCGCTGCGGCGCGAGCACTCTGCAGGTGTCGAACGTACAACTCCGCATAGGCGTCGTTGTCTCCGGAGCGCGTCGCAAGTATCAGTTCGGCGTCGCTGAGGACGGATCGGAGAGTGGAGGATTCACGCATGGGACGAAGTTGATTTCTAGGTTACAGGTTGCAAACTTTGCGGGTATCGCAGAAATCCTTCAGAGAGACGTCATGAATCCGCTTCTATGACGTCATACCTCTATGAAGTTGCGGGATTCTTCGAGAGATTCGCGGTCTGGCCGTCCGTCGCGGCTTGCGATCGACGCCTGGTTTGTTTCTGTTGAGTTCACCTTCAGCATTGGGTTGCACACCTCCACGCTGCAGCGCCTTGCGCCGACGGTCTGCGAATTGATCGAGGAACCGTCACGCCTGAACTCGTGCGTCGTGGAGTTCGGATATCAGCTCGGCAGCGCAAATCTCGATCTTGACTTCGCGATCAGCTGCCTCGAGATGTTGACCGCCGTCGTCGATGACCAGCTTGCCAACAGCCTCAATACTCGAAGTGTCGCTGTGCTCCTCGCCGAAGGGTGGAACTCGGGCATGCTTGGGCGGCTGCAATCGAGCGTCGATTTGCTGACCCCGATGTCGGTCTTCCTACACCTCCTTCAGCAGCGTTATCTTGAGAACAAGCCCAGGGTCGGCTGCCGCGAGATCCACGGAATCAGCAAGCGTGTCGTCGTGGTCGTCGTGGACCTTCGCGACGTTGCAACCACCGAACTCGAATTCGAGCGGATTCGGGCGACCACGATCCGGACCATCCGCGACGTCTGTTCGGCAGGGCAACCAATCAGTGAGGGTGCCAACGGCAACCTCGTCGTAATGGTCGAACGTGACAGCGAGTTGCACGCGCTAGTCGGCAAGCTGCGCCGGCTGATCCTGGCCGATGCGTCGTTGCACGCGAATCGGATCCACGTCTGGATCGAACCTCTCAGCGATACCGATATTCATCTCGAATCGCACCTTGAGAGCCTGGCCGGGCAGATCGAGGTCCCTCAAAGTCTGATCCGCCGAACCGGCTGACGCGCTCGCCGGCATCTGAGGATTTTGTCGATCTGCCGACTCAGGACTGATTTCGACGTCGATCGAGGACCGTCTTGGCCTTCCAGGCCCCCCAGATCAATCCTGGTTCCTGCAGCGACTCGTCGATGTCTGCCCACGTCGCGGGACTGAGGTTGAAGATGTCGTCGGGAAACGCGCGAACTGCGAATGGATCGCGGCTTACCGGTGCCAGGCCGGCTTCGATCAGGAGTGCGGTTGGGTATCGAACGGCGTTCCGCACGATGCTGAGCGGGTTGGTCCGCTGTTGGTCGACATCGGCTGCGAGCAACCGTTCGATCTCGCCGACCACCACCGCAGCGTGTCGGTGGGCCATGCCGACCGCCGAATCGCGTAGCGCCTGCGGGCATCCCCCCGTCAAGCGCGTGGACGTCGACACGACGCATCGCGTTAACCAAAGAGGGATCCCAATGGTGACGGCGTCGAGCAATTGCTGCACGTATGGGTCGAGGTCGCCAGAGCTCACGAGTGCATCTTCCCAGCTGGTCGACATGTCTCCCAACTGCAACGCTGCGTACAATCGGCGTTGATGAGCACACGTTCGATCCCGACGAACGTGCGTGGGCGACATGTGTTCGCTCTCTGTCTGGTGATCGGCGGATGCTCGTCGTCTGGCGGCGGCGCGCCGGCGAGTACCACGCCGCCAACAGTGACAACGGTTGCGTCACGGGTCGACGATGGAGTTCTGCAGATCGGGGTCCTACTTCCCTCGAGCGGCGAAGGTGCATCGATCGGCGAGTCAGCGGGTGCGGCGATCCGAGCAGCGGTATCGCTTGCCAACAGTTGGGGTGGAATCAGGGATGAAGACGTTCAACTGCTCGTGCGCGATGAAGGCGCCGATGTGGCGACAGCGTCGGTTGCGCTGCAGCAGTTGCTCGACTCCAAGATCGATGTCCTGATCGGGCCCGCTTCGTCGAACGTCTCAATTGCGTTAGCGCCAACGGTCGTTGCATCCGGTGTGCCGTCGTGTTCGCCGAGCGCGTCGGCTCTCGCACTCGACGACCTCCCTGATGACGGCTTGTTCTTTCGAACGATTCCGTCGGACAGCTTGCAGGCAGAAGCCATGGCAAAGGTGATCGAGCAGACGGGGGACACGTCGGCGGCGATTGCTTTCATCGACGATGGGTATGGTCGACCGTTCGAACAAGCCCTGCAAGATCGCCTGCGCGCACGGGGGATCGTTGTCGATGCATCAGTTGGGTTCTCGGTAGACGACGTGGAATACAGCACCGAGGCACAGCGGCTTGTCGACTCCGGCAGTGGCGCAATTGCGCTCATCGGGGACCCGGAGGCCGGGTCTCGGATGCTGGCCGAGATCGCAGCAGCGAGCGCTGGCGCGACTCGCGACATCGTCGTCAACGACGCACTTCGTCGACCGTGGTCGCTCAGCCTCAACGAATCCATCACTGATGCAACCCGGCTTCGCATCGTCGGTGTGTCGCCTTCGGTCCTGACCGCCAACGTAGACCTGTTGGCTGAGATCAACAGCAAGGATCCAACAGCAACCGGGCTATTCGCCGGACAGGCCTACGACTGTGCCAACCTTTTCCTGCTCGCTGCCTTGAAGACCGGCTCTACTGATCCCGCGGCGATCGCCTCCGAAGTTCCCGACATCAGCAACGTCGGATCGGCTTGTTCCACTTTTGCTGACTGCGCGTCGATCATCGAGGCCGGCCGAAGCATCGACTATGAGGGTGCTGACGGCCTGCTTGCGATTGGCGACGATGGTGACCTGGTCACCGCCAGATTCGAACAGTTCGCTTTCGACGACGCCGGTCGGGACGTGACGTCGCAGACAATTCTGGTGTCGTTGTCTGGTACGTCGTTCGGGTCCTGAGCGCGACGCCCGAGTTAGCCGAACAGTTGCTCGACGGGCGTGATCGCCCCGACGTAGAACGTGCCGAATTCGGCGAAGATCGCAGACGCCCGGTCGAAGCGCATCGTATAGACGACATCTTTGAGGTCGTCGGTGTGATTCCCGAACAGTGTCACGCCCCACTCGAAATCGTCGAGGCCGGTCGATCCGGTGATCAGTTGCACGATCCTCCCGGCGAATGTTCGACCGCTCTTGCCGTGTTCGTGCATCAACGCCACCCGCTCGTCGTAGGGCAACGTGAACCAATTGGCCCCGTTCTCACGACGCTTTGACATCGGGTAGAAGCAGAAGGCCTGCTTGCCTTCGGGCGGCAGCGTTGGGAACAAGCGCGGCTGCAGCATCTCGGGCGGCATGCCCTTTGCGTATTCGCTGACCTCGGTGATCGACACGTAGCTGTCGGCGACTGCGAGGCCGGCCGTCTGAAGCGCGGTCTGCAGCCGATGCAAGACTCGCATGTCAGGGTGCAGCGCCATCACGGCAATGTCGGCTTTGTGTCCGAGCATGGTTGCGGTCAACACCTGGGCGCCGTCGCCAACGGCTGCCTTGGCTGCGCTGACGACGGCTTCAGGGTCGAGTCGCTCGGTGGTATGACAGAAAAGGTGCAACACGGTGAGGCCGGTGCTCGGCACGACCGCTGCCGTCCCGTTCGTCGCTGGTTCGTTCGTCGCCGAGTCGTTGGTCGCCGAGTCGTTGGTCGCCTGTTCGTTGGTGGACGATTCGGGGGTGGATGGGTCAGTCATTGGGTTCGGCTTTCGATCAAGGGTGCCATGGCCAGGCGTTCTGGCGAGTACACGTTGAGATGGTGGTTGCGCACGAAGCCAGCGAGCATCAGATTCGCCCGGCGAGCCGTCTGGACGGCCAGAGAGGTCGGTGCACTGACACTGAGCAGGACGCCGAAGCCCGCTGCCCATGCCTTCTGGACCATCTCGAAACTGGACCGTCCGCTGACGAACAGGCCCAACCGGCTGGCTGGCAAGGCACCGTCGAGGAGCAATCTGCCGATCACTTTGTCGACGGCGTTGTGACGGCCGACGTCTTCGCGTGTGACCAGGATCTTGCCGCTGGCATCGAATGCGGCGGCACCGTGCACTGCGCCGGTACTGGCGAACAGCCCTTGGCCGTTCGAGACGCGCTCACACAGGTCTGGGAAGCCGTCGATGTCGAATTCGTTGCTGGGTGCGGGGTCGAGTGGGATCAATCGCTGAGCCAGGATGTCGATGCTTTCGCTGCCGCATAGCCCGCAGCTGCTCGATGTCAGGCCCAGTCTCGGACTGAACGCGGGAGCCTTGCCGCCCGTCTCGACCGTCACGACGTTGAATGCACTCTCCATCGCAGGGCCGTCTGCGCAGTAGCGCACGCCGATGATCGAAGCGCCACCAAGCACGCCCTCGGTGTGGCAGAAGCCGGCTGCGAGTTCGTAGTCGTTGCCGGGGGTACGCATCGTGGTGGTCACGAGTTGTCCGTCGAGATGAATCGACATCGGCTCTTCCACGATGAGTTCGTCGGGTTGGCGACGCCTGGATGCACCGGCGGTCACACGCGTGACGAGCATGGTTTCGGTTCGGCGGCGGGCCATCGCTTCTGAGGCTACCGAGCTGGAATAGTGTATTTCCTGGCGGAAACAATTCAAGAAAGCAAGGAGATAGAAATGCAGAACAACGCACGAATCATGGGAGCGGAGGCGCTTGGAACGGCAGTCTTGATGATGGGCGGTCCCGGCACCGCCATTCTGATGCCTGCAGGCGAAGCCAAGGTCCTGACGGTGTCGCTTGCATTCGGCTTCTCGTTGTTGATCATGGCCTACGTGATCGGGCCGATCAGCGGCTGCCACATCAACCCCGCCGTCACGTTCGGAATGTGGCTTGCTCGAAAGGTGAATGGCGCTCACGCCTTCTTTGCCGTCCTCGGGCAATTGCTCGGCGCCGCGATCGGCGGCTTCATCATCTGGGGGATTGCGCGTGGGCTCGACACGTTCGAACGCGGATCGTTCGCATCGAATGGTTTCGACGAACACTCGCCCGGCGGCTACGGGCTCGGATCGGCCATGGTCGTCGAGATCATCTTCACTGCGCTGTTGGTGCTGGTGGTGCTGTTCACCACGACCCGAGCGTTCAGCATCGGCTTTGGCGGTCTGGTCGCAGGCCTCACGCTTGCGCTGATTCATATGATCACGATCCCGATCGACAACACCTCGGTCAATCCGGCACGCAGCTTCGGTGCGGCGATCTTCGCCGATGGCGACAGCGAGGCACTGGAACAGCTGTGGGTCTTTCTCATCTTCCCGCTGATCGGTGCGGCCCTCGGCGTGTTCTTGTGGTTGATGCTCGATTCCGCTCGGCTGGAGGACACCATGCTCGACTCGGCCCCCTTGCGGGCTGTGCGCGACGCAGCCGACCATGCCCTAGACGTCGCAGTCGACTCGGCCACCGGTATGGCCAGCGAGCAGGACCCACCCAGCGGCGAAACCCAGCCGTTCAACCGCTGACCGGTTTCTCGGCGGCGCCGTGGCAGAACGGCGCCGCCCGGTAACCTCGCGGCCATGCCTTCAGCCTTTCCCGCATTCGACGGTTCAGCGACCAAGTCCCAGAAGTTCTCCGATGCCCCTGAGATGGGCATCGACCCGTCGAAGCGGTACACCGCGACGATGGAGACCTCCCTCGGCACGATCGTGATCGCGCTCGACGCGTTGAACGCACCAAAGACTGTCAACAACTTCGTCTTCTTAGCGCTCAACCATTACTACGAAGGGGTTATTTTCCACCGGATCATCAAGGGCTTCATGTGCCAGGGCGGAGACCCCACCGGGACCGGCACCGGTGGTCCGGGCTACAAGTTCGCCGACGAGCCCGTCAAGCAGCGTTACCAGATTGGTTCGGTGGCGATGGCCAACGCGGGCCCGAACACCAACGGCAGTCAGTTTTTCTTGATCAGCGGTGCCAGCGGTGTCGGCCTGCCGCCGCAGTACAACCACTTCGGCCAGATCGTGAAGGGCCTCGACGTGCTCGAGACAATGCAGTCGGTGCCCACCGCCCGCGGTGATCGTCCCCATGATGATGTCGTGATCAACTCGGTCACCATCGCTGTCGCTGACTGACCGGTCGGTCTGGTGGCCGATCTCGACTCCGGCGTTCCTGACCGGATTTCCGCTCGAGAAGCGAGGCGGATTGCGCTCGCAGCGCAAGGCTTTGCCGATCCGCGGCCGAAGGGAAAAGTCGGTCGTCGACACCTCCGCAAGGTGATCGACCAGATCGGCCTGATCCAGATCGACGCGGTCAACGTGTTGGTGCGTAGCCAGGAGCTGCCGCTGTTCGCTCGCCTTGGTCCGCATCCGCGCACCCTCATCGCCGACGCAACGGCGGCGGGCGAGCTGTTCGAGTACTGGGTTCACGAGGCCAGCCATGCCTCGACCGAGCACTATCACCTGTATCGGTGGAAGATGGACCGCAAGCACCAGTGGCGAACGATCCAGGCGCTGAAGGAGAGGCGGCCGGAGTTGCTCGCCGAAGTGCTGGCGAGAGTCGAGGCCAACGGCCCCGTTGTGTCCGGTGAGTTCAACTCGCGGGTCGGGCCGAAGGGCACCTGGTGGGATTGGGACGACGCCAAGATCGCTCTCGAACATCTCTTCTGGACCGGCGAGGTCACTGCCCGCCGGCGACCGAACGACTTCGCTCGGCTCTATGAGCTCAGCGAACGGTGGATTCCGCGCGACGTACTCGACCGGCCGGTGCCGACCGAGCACGACGCCCGAAAGGAACTGCTCGTTCTCGCAGCGCGCCACCACGGCATTGCAACGTTCGGCGACTTGGCCGACTATCACCGTCAGAACAAGCCGATCACCCGACCATTGCTCAACGAACTCGTCGAGGAGGGCCGACTGCTGCCCGTCGCCGTCGAGGGCTGGAGTCAGCAGGGCTATCTGCATCCTGACGCACGGCGACCGCGGCGGGTGAACGCGCGTGCGTTATTGAGCCCCTTCGACTCGCTGGTCTTCAACCGCGAGCGCACGGAGCGGATCTTTGGTTTTCACTACCGGATCGAGATCTACGTGCCTCAGCCGAAGCGGATTCACGGCTACTACGTGCTGCCGTTCCTGCTCGGTGACGAACTCGTTGGACGAGTGGATCTGAAGTCGGATCGGCAATCCGGAACCTTGCTGGTGCAGGGCTCGTATGCCGAGCCGGGAGTGCCGGACGAGGTGATCGTGCCGGAGCTCGCAGAGGAACTGCGTTTGATGGCCACGTGGCTCGGGCTGAACGAGGTACGGGTGATGCCGCGGGGCGACCTGGCAGCATCCCTGGCCAGCGCGTTCTGAGTACCATCTCAGGCGATGCCCGACTCCGACACCGCAGACGAGGGAAATACGCTTCCGATCAACACACCGAGCCCGCCGGCGAAGATGCCAACGTGGGTTTGGAGGGGCATCGCCGTCTTCTGGCTGGGGTTCATCGTCACGGTCTTCGGGCGCTTCATGTTCTCACGGTTGACCGGCCTGTTGACCCTGTTGCTGGTCTCGCTGTTTCTTGCGCTCGCGATTGAGCCGGGCGTCAACCGACTGGCCGCACGCGGATGGCGGCGGGGTCGGGCAACGACGCTGATTTTGCTCGGGGTCTTGATCGTGACTGCGATCTTCGTTGTCGCGATCGGCACTCTGGTCGGTAGCCAGATCGCCGACCTGCTGCAGAACTCCGAGCAGACCGTCACCAAGACGGTCAAGGGAATCAACGATCTGTTCGGCACCCATATCGACGCATCGAAGGTGATCGACAACATCCAGGACGAAGATGGTCCGGTTCAGCGATTCATCGCTTCCCAGCAGGACAAAGTGTTCGACCTGTCGGTCGCGGCTCTCGGTTTCCTGCTGCAGTTGTTCTCGGTGTTGCTGTTCACCTTTTACCTCGTCGCCGACGGACCGCGGCTGCGCCGCAGCATCTGTAGCCGACTGCCTGCCGCCCGCCAGGAACGGGTCCTGCATACGTGGGAACTGGCGATCAACAAGACCGGTGGCTATTTGTATTCGCGGGCGCTTCTCGCTGGGCTGTCGGCGTTCTTTCATTGGATGTTGTTCCAGTCGATGGGTCTTCAGGCCCCCATCGCAATGGCGCTGTGGGTCGGTCTGATCAGCCAGTTCCTGCCGGTCGTCGGTACCTACATCGCTGGGGCACTACCGGTGCTGCTCGCTGTGATCGACTCGCCGTTCAAGGCGGTGATCGTGATGGGATTCGTGCTTCTGTATCAACAGGTCGAGAACTACCTGTTCGCCCCGCGCATCACCGCTCGAACGATGGAATTGCACCCCGCCATTGCGTTCGGCGCAGCGCTCGGCGGAGCGGCCGTCCTTGGCGCGGTCGGCGCGATCCTGGCCCTCCCGGCCGCGGCAATGGCACAAGCTCTGATCGGGGATTGGGGCACTCGCCATGAGGTGATCGATAACCCGTTGACTCGAATGCCAGAGGGCAAGCCTCTCGTACCGCCCAAACGTCGACGCAAAAAGAAGCAAGATGGCGAGTCGTCGGTGCCTTCCGGCGCAGGTGGTCCCGAGTGATGACCCATCGCTGGCCCCCGTCGTGACTACGTCCGGGTATGTCCCTGTTGCCGTTGCGACGCGCTCAGGATTGAACGAGTCCGTCCATTTCGGGGCGGTCGTCGGCATCGACCGGGATGGTCGCGTTGCGTTTTCTGCAGGAGACTGCGCGGTCGCTATTTATCCGCGGTCGTCGAACAAACCAATCCAGGCTGTTGCGATGGTGCGACTCGGGTTGCAGTTGCCGGGAGACCTCCTTGCCCTCGTGTGTGCAAGCCATGACGGCACGCCTCACCATCTCGACGCAGCACGTCGGATCCTGGCGACGGTTGGACTCGACGAATCGGCTCTTCGAAACACTGCCAACTTCCCGCTCGATCGACGTGCAGCGAACGAACTCATCCGGGGTGGCGGTAGCCGGTCATCGCTGCAGCAGAATTGCAGCGGCAAGCACGCCGGAATGATTGCCACCTGCGTCATCAACGGTTGGCCGGTGGATTCGTATCTCGACGTCGACCACCCGCTGCAGGTGGCGATCACGGACTCATTCTCCGGCCTCATCGAGGAACCCGTCGCCCATATCGGCATCGACGGTTGCGGGGCACCGGCCCACGCACTCTCGCTGACTGGGTTGGCAACGGCCTTTCGCAACATCGCCATCGGTGCGGCGGGCGATGCCGGGAGCCGCGTCTACAACGCGATGGTTACCAACCCTGTCAACGTCGGCGGCGATCGGCGCGACGTCACCGCGTTCATCCGCAATGTTCCTGGCCTGATGGCCAAAGACGGCGCCGACGGCGTGTTCGCCGCAGCCCTGCCCGATGGGCGAGCCGTTGCGCTCAAGATCGCAGACGGCGCCGATCGGGCACGTCCGGCGGTGATGGTTGCAGCGCTGCAGGCCCTCGGCGTGGACACGACGGTGGTCGCTCCGCTCGTCCGGCAGGTGCTACTCGGGCATGGCCACGAGGTCGGAGATGTGGCATCGATCGTTGATCTCCGTGGCTGATCTCGTTGATCACGGTGGCTGATCTGGATGGCTGAGATCCCGTTCGTGGCACCGCTCGAGGATGTCGAATACGGGCGGATCGATCAGGTCAGCCCGTCGATCCGTCGGGTGATCGCGAACAATCCCAGCAAGTTCAGCTATCGGGGTACCGGCACATACATCGTCGGTGCCGCGGCCGGTCGCGACGTCGTGGTCATCGACCCTGGGCCTAACCTTGCCGAGCACCGCGAAGCGTTGGCGGCGGCCGTCGCCGGCCAGGTCGTTCGGGCGATCCTGGTCACTCATTGCCACGCGGACCATTCGCCGCTGAGCGCATGGTTGAAGGCCGAGACCGGCGCACCGACGATCGCGTTCGGTCCCCATGGCGAGGTGGATCTCGACTCGGACGATGACGACAACGACGCTGAAACCGTAGCCGAAGCCGCAGAACGCAAGTCCGACAGCGCCACCCGGACCGGTCCGGATTTCGCAAGCTCAACGGCGATTCCGAAAGAGGCAATCGACGTCGACTTTGTTCCCGACATCATCGTCGCCGATGGTGAGATTGCGGCGGTGGTCGACGGATTGACGTTGCGTGCGGTGCACACGCCCGGTCACACGTCGAACCATCTGTGTTTCGCGTTCGAAGCCGAGAACGCGCTGTTCACCGGTGACCACGTGATGGGCTGGAGCACCACGGTCGTCTCGCCGCCCGACGGTGATATGCGTTCGTACATGGAGTCTCTTCGAAAAGTTTCAGCTCGTTCGGACTCTGTGCTGTGGCCGACCCACGGAAATCCGGTCACCGACGTCGCTCCGTTCCTCGCCGCCTATCTCGCTCATCGGGTGGAGCGGGAGTCGCAAATTCTCGATCTCGTCAGATCCGGCGTCGAGCGGATCAGCGACATCGTTGCAGTGCTGTACGCCGACGTCAGCCCCGGTCTGCACAAGGCTGCCGGGCGCAGTGTGCTCTCGCATCTCGTCAAACTGGTGGATGACGATTTGATCGGGTTCGAATCAGATCGCGATCGACCGACGGTGAAGTCGCTGTTCGTGCCCGCCTGATCGTCAGCTTGGCGAACCTGGGCTGTGCATGGCAACGGTGGTCAGGCCGACCTGGGCCAACATCGCCGGGATCTGGCGAACGACGTCGAAGTCGTAGTGCTTCTCGTCGTCGGTGAGATTTTCCCACGGGGTCAACAGTTTGTGGGTCCGCTGCTGATGATCCGTGTCGGTCGCAGACCGGTAGCGGGCGAGGCGGTGGACGTACTCCCAGCGCCGATGCTCGAAGTGTCCGAGTCGCTCGGCGAGTTCGTCGGTGAGCCATTCTGAGTCTTGCGAGTCTTGCGAATGTGGCGAATCCGACGCGCGGACGAGCTGGCGACCGGCGCAGGCAAGCTTGACGGGGATATCTCGGATCTGGGCCCGGTTCGACTCTTTGGTGAACTCGCTCAGATCCGCCCATTCACGATTGGCGTTGTCGGACTCGGTCGCATTCCCAGTTGTGATGCTCGTGACTCGGTATCCGCTATGGGCTGCCCGAGCAAGCAACTCGATCTGGTCGAGGCTGAGTGGATTGGCGGTTCCGGGTTGGCGGGCCACGGCGAAACCGGCGCGACAGACCAACTGCGGCAACCGGGCGACGAACTCGAACATCCGATACTCGTCGACTGTGTCGGGCGCGTGGGTTGTCTCGGTCGACCACAACGCAGCGCGCAGTTCTGTGGCGAGTGACACGATCTCGTTCGGGTACAGAAGTGCTGGCTCGCCGTCCTCGTCGAAGCTGCAGCCGTTGCGTACCAAGGCCTCGGGAACGATTGCCGCGACGCGCAAGAAGGGCGCCTGAGACTCGTCCGGTAGATCTCGCAAGGAGATGGCGCGATCCGTTGTCGACGCACCGAAGACTGTCGGGATGTCCGTCGGCCAGCGGAGATGGTCGTCGTACAGGGCTTCTGCGAGTTGGCGATCATCGTTCGTCTCGATCACGGCCGTGTCTGACAAGACATCCAGCATCGACCGAACTGCGAAGTCACCCGACAGTGCGCTCCAACCCTCTGAGCTGCTCACGAGTGCGACGATCGTGCTCGAAGGCAGCCGACGGGCAACGTTTGCTGCAGTGGTGAACGCAGTCGCGTCGTCGAGGCCGACCAGATACACGATCGGCCCTGCCTCGGCTCGGCCATCGGATCTCGCGGGCATCGCAGTGCGCCATCGTTGGGTATGGGCGGCGACGGCCCTGCTCGCAAGCTCGGGTGACCACGTCGTTTCGAGCACGTTCAAACGCGATGCAACGGAGGATTCTGTTCGCAGGCGATGCGCCCAGCCGACATCGGGTCCGAAGCACATCACGTCGAGGTGTTCGCCGGGTGATTGCCAGCCGACGAGGAGTCGATGGACCATCTCCGACGCAACGGGTCCGGATCCAATGACGACAGGCGGCGGTCTGAGCATGTCGTCGCGCACAGGCTCGAACTCGCGGAGCAACCCGAGGACCACTCGTTCTGCAGCGCAGGCGACGTCGAGGACAAGGTCGGCGTGGCCGACCAGCGATCGCTTCAACGACCTCGCGAGCTGCGGGTTCTCGACGATCACGATGACTGGTATCGGAGGCACCGTTGCGTTCCTGCGGAGTTGATCGGCGACATGCATGATGCGGGTCAAGGCGCGTACGGCCGCAGCATCGGTGACCTCGGCGATCACGATCCGAGTCGCGCCGTGCAGGACCCGAACCATGTCGGCGTCGTCTTCCGGATCCACGACCAGGATCCGGTGGTTCCGCAGCATCGACACGGCTGCGTGATCCTCGTTGGCTCCAATGGCGCAGACCGGGCCGTCGCTCGCGTAGTTCTTGGCAAGCTCGATCGCGAGCGGTGATGATCCGATCACGGCCACGTGACCGGATTTCCGAAGTGCGTTCCAGTGGTCGCGGCGAGCCCGCATCAGGGTGAGCACCGTGAGCAGCAATGTTCCGCCGGCCACGAAGTGGGCAAGGTACCGAGCAACGTCGAGCGGGAGAGGGACATCGACTGCCGCGTCCGCGGAGTAGAAGTTCAACACCATCAGGTTGAGGGCGTAGAAGAGGCAGTTCACAAACGATGCTGTCGGCAGGTATTGGCCATATCCGACGACGGCGAGAACGAATGCGGCGATTGCGAGAACCGGGAGAACGCGCCGAAGCAGCCGCTGCCGATTCGGTCTGGCGTCGCTACCCATCACCTCAGTCTGGCACGTGGCAGTGGTCGCGGGAATCTGCCTGCCGACGATTCAGCGGTGGTTGAACACCAGCTCAGGGGCAGATTCGGCGCGACAGGCCGGGCAGAGTACGTCGTCGTCGCAACACAGCGACGGCGGGTCCGTGAGTGCCAAATCCAACGATTCCAGGAAGCTGAACCGGCGACGCGTGACACCGCGGCGGTTTCGCTTCGTCGAGTTGAACCAGTGTGGGGGGCTGTGCACGAACGAACTCTTCCCAACTTGTTGTGGTGTCAACCATCGTATGCAGATCCGGTCGAGAACTGGCGAGGCGTGACCGCGGACCTGGTCCGTGGCGGTCGGCGCCCGTTCGATCGTGTTCCAGCTCGTGCTTCGGTGGAAACAGCGCCCATGATCCTGAAACTCCCCGTGATACGGGGGTCTTCGGGAACAAGGGCGCGAAAAGCACCACGCGGTCGACGAGCGGCGCGGTGGGTGCCTTCAGGATCGGTGGTATTTTCTTTCGGTGGACCCGTCGAGCGAGCAGGGGCCCGGCACCGGGTCGCAGAGCCAGCCGACTGTTCGCGTTGATCTCGGTTTCGACGATTTCGTGCCTGGCCATGATCGTCATGCCGATGGTGTCGACGCTGGTGACCGTGTCGCCGGCGCAGCGCCGGCGCGTCCGCTACGCAACATTGCGATCGCGGCACTGCTGATCGGGGTGCTGGCGGGGGCGAACGGCACATGGTCGCCGGCCCGAGCTACCCAGCAGACGATCGAGGTGATCACCGACTACGAACCAACGGTGGTGACCGGCCCAGCGGTCGTGCCGGCACCCCAGGTGACAGCGTCTTCCGCGTCGATCGAAACGTCCACGACGGCGGCTCAGATTGCCGTCGGAGAACCCCCGGTTGCGGCGACGACCACGTCGCTCGCTCCGCTTGTCGAGCCACCCACCGTCGGTGGTATGTCGGTTGACGCGCCACCCGTCACCACGCCGCTGGTCACGGATCCCGTCATCGTCAGTCGACCAATTCCGGCCGAGCCGGCGTCGATCGCGTCGACTGCGCCCGCCACGCCGTCGCCGTGGGCCAACGCGTCCTCGGTCAACGGTGCCGGATACGTCTCCACCGACGTCGGCTGTGCGTCGGGCACGTCGACTGGCGCACTCGACGAGTTCTTCGCGCAACGAATCGGACCGGTGCTCGGACACGACTATCAACACGTATATCCGCTGGGCGGCGGTCGTTACCTGTGGCTGTTCCAGGACACGTTCATGGACTATTCCGGTGCGGCGACCAGCCTCGGCCAGGCCGTGTTCGTGCACAACAGTGCGCTTGTTCAAGACGGAGCCTGTTTCACGCTGATCCACCGGGGTTCGATCAACGCGCCGAAATCGTTTGAGACCGGTACGGGCGAGACCCGGCTCGGCAAATGGTTCTGGCCGATGGGCGGGCAGACCTTCGACGGCAAGGTCTACGTGTTCTGGGCCGAAATGGGCAAGGACGGCTACGAGCCCTCGCCGCCCAATGGCCTCGGCTGGCACCCGACCCGAACCTGGCTTGCGGTCTACGACGCAAACACCATGGTGAGGTTGTCGTTCGCCGCGGCGCCCAACAGCGGAGTGCGGCCGATCTACGGGTATGCGGTCGACAGCGATGCCGAGTACACGTACTTGTTCGGAAACACCTTCGAGCAGAACCTGCAGCGCGAAGGGGGGTACTTCAACGGACCACACTCGGGCACCAACATGTGGTTGGCCCGGATCCCGCGCGG
>JANOQU010000039.1:0-2985 GCA_031422355.1 Actinomycetes bacterium | reverse complement strand
CTCCGCCGACGCGATCTATCAGAACCTGAATCTGATCAGCGACGAGCGTCCCGACATCGTGTGCGTGTTCGGAGCCGATCACATTTACCACATGGATACGCGCCAGATGGTCGACTATCACCGCGAAGTCGGCGCTGGCGTCACCGTGGCGGCGATCCCGGTTCCGGTTCACGAGGCCCATCAATTCGGCATCATCGATGCCTCGCCAGAAGGCAAGATCCTCCAGTTCCTCGAGAAGCCTGCCAACCCGCCGACGATGCCGGGTGACCCGACGAGATCGCTGGCCTCGATGGGCAATTACGTCTTCGACACCCAAGTTCTGATCGATATCGTCAGCCCAACTGGTGACGACGACATTGCAACGGACCTCGGCGGCGACGTCATCCCAGCGCTCACTGCGCAGGGCGTCGCCCATATGTACGACTTCTCGACGAATGTCATTCCTGGCCAGACCGACCACGAACGGGGCTACTGGAGAGACGTCGGCAGCCTCGACGCCTACTACGAGGCAAGCATGGATTTGCTTCGACCAGTGCCGCCATTCAGCCTGTACAACAGAGAATGGCCCGTCTATAGCCTGCAGCTTCCGTTGCCCCCTGCCAAGCTGGACCACGGTCCTGGCGGCGAACCTGCGCTGGTCGGTAACAGTTTGCTGTCGGCCGGATCCATCGTTTCCGGCGGCCGTGTCGATCGGTCGATCCTGTTTCCTGAGACGTATGTCGACGCCTCAGCAGAGGTCACCGATTCGATTCTGTTCCCGGGTGTGCGAGTTGGGCCGGGCGCAAAGTTGCATCGTTGTGTGATCGACAAGAACGTCATCGTGCCGGCCGGCCGCCGAATCGGTCACGACTACGAAGCCGACAGCGCCGAATTCGTGATGAGCGACCGCGGTGTGGTGATCGTCGAGAAGGATCGTCTGCTGGGTCAGTAGTTCGGCTCAGGCCATCGAGGAATGGTTCGCTGGGAGCAGGGCGGCACCGATTGCGCCCGCTTGCTCGCCAAGCTTTGCAAACACGAGATTCGGTTGCGGCCGATTTTCAGGCGAGTAGAGCAGTGACACGAACTCGCGTTTGATGGGCCCGAGAAACATATCCGGAGCGGCAGCGAGACCGCCACCCAGCACGATGCACGCTGGGTCGAGCAAGTTGGTCAAATTGACGAGTCCAAGCGCAACCCAGTGGGCGAACGTGTCGATGACGACCAGGCTCTCCCGATCCCCGTGACGAGCCGCTGCGACGACCTCTTCACCCTTTCGGCCGCCAGCCAACATCTGCAGACCCCGACCGGACGCGAATCGTTCCCAGCAGCCCCGACGCCCACAGACACAAAAGGGTCCATCGGGTTGAACCACCATATGGCCGATCTCGCCCGCGAAGCCGTTCGCGCCGCGCTGCAGTCTCCCGCCCATCACGAGGCCGCCACCGATGCCGGTACCGAGAGTGACCAGGACGATGTCGTCGAAACCTCGAGCCGCACCGTGGCGCCACTCGGCCAAGATCGCACAGGTCGCATCGTTATCGACCGACACCGGATGACCGAGGAGTTGTTCGAGCAACGGACCGACAGGCAGTTCACTCGCACCAATCAAGTTCGGCGCCGCCCGCAGAACGCCCTCTCGGGTGACGAGGCCGGGCACGCCGACGCCGAGCGTGTCGTACGGGCCAAGTTCACGAGCGAAGTCAGCCAGTTCGCGCACGACTGCGTCACCGCCGTGCGGCGTAGGTTGGCGCTTCTCGACGACGATTTCACCGTTGTCGTCGAGCACGACACCAAGGAACTTGGTCCCGCCGACATCGATGCCCGCAGCGCGGGTCACGACTCGGAGCGCACCTTGAGTTCGCGCACGGTGTTGAGGATTCGCTGTTCCGCTCGCCGCTTGACGAAGCCGGGTAGCGGTACGACCAATTCGATCGCCAGGTCGTATCTGACGTCGATGCCCCCATCTGTGTTCTCGCCGAATGTGTATGCACCGTCGATGCTGCGCATGATGTCGCCCCGAAGCATCGTCCACCCAAGCACCTGCGGAGCGTCGGAATAGTCGTAGACGAGGGTGTAGTGGGTGCTTCGTCCGAGCGCCGATGCTCTGAACTCGACCTCGATCGGACGACCCTGTTCGTCACGGGATCGGACGGTGGCCTCCTTGACGTCCTTGGCCCATTCTGGGTAGGCCTCGAAGTCCGATGCGATCGCGTAGACGCGATCCATTGGCGCCGAGATGGTGATGGTCTGGAAAGCGGTCTCAGCCATGGGTGGAATTCTGCTCCATCTCGTCTGTCGTTGGGGGGACACTCGTCGAATTGATACCCGGCCTATTCTTGGGTGACGCGGGCTGACGAGTGGAGAACTTACCGAACTTCGAGCACCAGAGCCCGTTGAGACCGAGACCAAACATCGGCACCAGTATTCCGAACGCCAGAGTCGAGCCTGCGCGACCGTCGGTTGAATTCCGAACAAGTGCCGTGCCGAGTCCGATCATGACCTGGCCGACCAGGACAAGATTCATCGTCAGCCTGACGTTTCTGGGCGCGCTTGCGCTGGCCAGGAAATACAGCTGGGCAACTGCGATGTTCTCGGTTCGGCTCCGTTGGACCGCCGTCCAGTAGCTCCACAGGAATGTCACGACACCAATCGAGAACAGGACGAGGGCGACGACGACCGCAACCACCTTCACCACCCCGGTGAACAGTGCCGCCGACAGACCGGCTGTCAACGCGAACACGGCGGTGCCCATGACGTCCAAATGCACGATCCGTGCACCGGCGTCGGATTCGGCACCCGACATATCAGCCATTATGGCAGCGCCCCGAGCGACTGGCCCAACCGCCGGGCGAGCACATCGTAGGAGAACTCGGCTTCCACCCTCGCCCGCGCGGCGAGGCCCATCGTATGACGTCGCGATGGGTCATCGAGCAGTTCGGCAAAGACCCGCGCAACGTCGCGATGGTCGTTGGGCCTGCGCACGACCACGCCGGTTTCGCCGTCGAC
>JANOQU010000038.1:0-2332 GCA_031422355.1 Actinomycetes bacterium | reverse complement strand
ATCTTGGTCACTGGCGTGACCGGCTGGGTCGCTGGCCCGATCGCAACTGCCCTGGCCGCCAACGGCAACACCGTGTTCGGCGCAGCCAGGTTCAAGGATTCGTCGGCCCGCCAGCCGCTGGAAGCCGCTGGCGTCACGCCTGTCAGCATCGATCTGGCCAAGAGCCGGTTCGACGAAGTGCCCTCGGATATCGATCTCGTGCTCAACTTCGCTGTCGCCAAGGTCAATGACTTCGAACTCGCATTCAAGGCCAACGCCGAGGGCGCAGCTGACCTGATGGAGCACTGCAAAGCGGCCGAGGCCTTCTTCCATTGTTCATCGACGGCGGTGTATGCCCCGCACGATCATGACCCGCGTCACGAAAATGACCCGCTCGGCGACAGCCATCGACCAATGCCGGGAATGCCCACCTACAGCATCTCCAAGATCGCCGCCGAGGTTCTCGTCAAGCACACGGCAAAACGACTCGGCCTGCCCACCGTGATCGCCCGGTTGAACGTGCCATACGGCGACACCTACGGCTGGATGCTGTTCCACCTGATGATGATGGAACGCGACCTGCCAGTCGCCGTTCATGTCGATCAGCCGACGTCGTATACCCCAATTCATTCCGACGACATCATCAGGTCGTTGCCGTACCTACTGACGCTCGCGTCCACGCCGGCAACCATTGTCAACTGGGGCGGGGATCAAGTCGCAGGGATCGAAGATTGGTGCGAGGAGATGGGACGCCTGACCGGCTTGAGCCCTCGGTTCGAGCCGACAGAGGCCACCATCGCCGCGATCATTCCCGACCTGACCAAGATGTACAGCACGGGTTTCCGGCCCGAGGTGACGTGGCGCGAAGGAATCCGCCGCCAACTTGCGGCAACCCGCCCCGACCTCTTGATCGGGTGACGAACTGATCGGGTGATGGGCGCCGACTCGTCAGCGTGGGCCGAGTACGGCATCCGCCACGCGGCGACGGTGCCATGTTGCGCTGCCCCAGGCCGGGATCATCGCCCACGCCTTCTTCATGAACAGTTGCAGGTCGCATTCCCATGTGTAGCCAATCGCCCCGTGGACCTGCAGCGCGCTCCGAGCCGCCTTCTGGGCAGCATCGGAGATCAGCGCCTTGGCCATACTGACGTCACGGGATCGATCCGGCACATCATGGGCGAAGGACCACGCCGCTCGGTAGATCGCCGGCCGAGCGAACTCGACCTTCAACAAGGCATCCGCCATCAGATGCTTGACCGCTTGAAACGATCCGATCGGCTGGCCGAACTGCTTGCGATCGCGGGCGTAGTCGCCAGCGATGGCGAGCATCCGAGACGACAGCCCAAGCAGATACGCGCTGGCGGCGAGTGCGCCGGCGTCGGTCAGTCGATCGCCGTCAACGCCAAGGACCTGACCGAAGTCGGGGGCGATGTCGATCGTCGCGAGGGACCGGCCACCGTCGATGCCCGCAACCGTCAACCATGACAGCCCACTTCGTTCGATCAGGACCACATCGTGTCCCCGCCGAACGAGGATCAGGTCCGACGACTCGACGTGGGGCACGTACCGCTCGCCGAGTAAAGCGGCCGTGACGGCGACAGAGCCGTTTGCGACACCAGCGGCCCACGGGGTTTCGTCGAGCGCGATCGCACCCAGCGTCATGGTTTCCATAACCGGCCCCGGTACTGCTGCCCTGCCCAACTCTTCGAGCAACATCACGGTGTCGGTGAAGTCACCGCCGAGTCCACCGGCGGACTCTGGGACCAACATGGCGAGAGCACCCATCTCGGCCAAACGGGCCCACAGCGATTCGTCGTGACCCGTGCCTGATTCCCAAACGGCACGAAGGCGATCGGACGTGAACTCGCGCTCCAACATCTCGCGCAGGCCAGAGGCAAAACCGAGTTGATCCGATGAGAAACTGAACTGCATGGCCTGGCCGCTCAGGCTCTCGGAAGATTCAGGACGCGGTCGGCGATGATGTTGCGCTGGACCTCGTTGGTCCCGGCGTAAATCGGCCCGGACAGGCTGAACAGAAACCCATCGACCCATGACTCGTGCGGGCCGTCCATCCGTTCGGCATCGGGGCCGAGCAACTGCAGAGCCAGTTCATGTGCTCGAAGATCCATCTCGCTCCAGAAGATCTTGTTGAGGCTGGATTCACTGCCAACGGTGCCGCCCTCGAGCAACTTGGTCACGGTCATATACGTGTGCAGCCGGTATCCCTCGGCTTGCATCCAAAGGTCGGTGACGGCATCGCGCATGGTGTCGTCGTCGGGGTCGCCCACCGCGTTCCATAATTGAATCAATCGTTCGACGGCGACGTTGAACCGGGCCGGACTTCTCAGGCTGA
>JANOQU010000037.1:0-8570 GCA_031422355.1 Actinomycetes bacterium | reverse complement strand
GGAACGACTCCCAGGGTTTCGTCGATGTCATCATCCACGACCTGGACCCGGACGACCTCCGCGACCTTGCCAACACGATCCCGTTCGACATGGTCAAGGAGGTGTTGTTCATCGGCAACTGCGAGGAACTGGCGAGCCAGTTCGAGGCATATGCACGCAACGGCCTGGAGCATGTCGTGCTCGCCAACATCACCGGCGTGGTCGGCGGCATGGACGAGATCATGGCCCGAGGTATGGAACTTCCCATGCTGAAGAATGTGTTGTCGGACCTATGAGCAGCCTCGCCGATTTCAACCCGTTCGACTCCGACACTCTGCAGTGCCCGTTCCCCCACTACGCCCAGATGCGTGCCGAACAACCGGTGATGTTGATCGAGTCGCTGGGCATGTACCTGGTCACTCGGCACGATCTCGTGCTCGCGATCCTGCGCGATCCGGGTACCTACTCGTCGCTGTTCGGCGGTGCCAGCATGCCGTTGCCATCAGAGGCTCGGGCGAAGATGGCCGAAGTCATGGCCGAGGGTTACCCCCGTGTCCCGACGATGCTGACTGCGGACATGCCCGACCACACCCGCTATCGGCGGCTGGTGTCGAAAGCGTTCACCCCGAAGGTCATCGCCGAACTCGAACCGGTGATCCGTGCGATCGCCACCAAGCTGATCGACTCCTGGATCAACAGCGGCTCGATCGAATTCGTCGAGCAGTTCGGCGTGCCACTGCCCGTCGAAGTCATCGCTCATGCGCTCAACGTGCCCGACTCCCGGATGGCCGACTTCAAGCGGTGGTCCGACGACTCCATCGCCGGCATCGGCACGAACGTTTCGCTCGAGAAGCGGCTGGAAGCCGAACGTGGTGTCAACGAGTATCAGCACTACTTCGCCAGCGAGTTCGAAAAGCGCAGAACCGATCCACAGGACGACTTACTGACCGCACTGCTGCAGGCTCGGATCGATGACGACGACCCGGAAGTGACCGACAAGCGCCCGCTGGACATGCCCGAGATGCTCAGCATCGTGCAGCAACTCCTCGTCGCCGGCAACGAGACCACGACGAAGTTGCTGACCGAGACCGTCCGGCTGCTCGCCACCAACCCGGACCAGTGGGCACGCCTGAAGCAGGATCCAGGTCGCGCACCGAACGTTATCGAAGAGGCGCTGCGGCTCTCCACCCCGACCCAGGGGATGTTTCGAATCGCGACCCGGGACCACGAACTCGAGGGCGTGCATATTCCCAAAGGTGCCCGGCTGGTCATCGTGTTCGCATCAGCGAACCGTGACGAAGCGATCTACTCCGATCCCGATGACTTCGACCCAGACCGTGGCGGACTACGTGATCACCTTGCGTTCGGCAAGGGCATTCACTTCTGCCTCGGAGCCGCCCTGTCTCGGCTTGAAGGCAAGGTCGCATTGGAGGAACTGGCGCGACGAGTCGACAGCTTCACGCTCGCCGAATCCAACAGCTTCGAATACTTCCCCAGCTTCTTGCTGCGCGGCCTGACCCGACTCGATGTCCACGTCGTCCCGGCCGTGAGCGCGTGATGACAGACAATTCGCTCAGCGGCAAGATCGCGGTTGTCACCGGATCCAGTCGGGGGATCGGGCGCGGCACGGCCATTGCGCTGGGCGAACGAGGGGCCACCGTCTACATCACCGGCCGCAGCACTGGCACGGGCTCCGGCACAAGCGACCTCACCATCGACCGGACCGCCGAACTGGTCGCCGAGGCAGGCGGCCGAGGCATCGCCGTTCAGACCGACCACGGCGACGACGCCCAGATCGCCGCGCTCTTCGACCGCATTCGAGCCGACGAGGGCAAGCTCGACATCTTGGTCAACAACGTCTACAAGATTCCCGATCCGCCCGCTTGGGGCGGAGGTTTCTGGGATCACCCGGTCTCGATCTGGGACGATCAAGTGGGCATTGGATTGCGTGCCCACTATGTGGCGACGTGGCACGCAGCGCCGCTGTTGTTCGAAGCCGGCCCGCGTGGATTCATCTGCAATGTGTCGTCGCCCGGCGGGCAGAGCTATCACTTCAGCTCGTCCTACGGGGCCGGCAAGGCCGGGCTCGATCGACTCGGCGCAGACATGGCCCTCGAGCTTGCGCCGAAGGGGATTGCCTGCGTGACGCTGTACCCGGGGAGTGTGTCGACCGAGTTCATCGTCGAGGCACGCGGCACCAGTGCGGCCGAGATGGTTACTTCCCAAACCCCACTGGCCGTCGGCCGCAGTATCGCGGCGCTCGCCTGTGCGCCGGACCTGATGGCACGGTCGGGATCGATTCAGTGGGTCGAGGATCTCGGTCGAGAATTCGGATTCGTGGACGAGTTCGGACGCCCGCCACCTGCCTACGCGAAACGGTTGTGACGCCAGCCCCGGCGCGGCGTCAGTAGCTTCCTTCTTCGTGGCGGTCGACGCCGAGCAGTTGGACGAGGTCTTCATGCAGTTCCATCCACACGTCGTGGTAACTGCCGCACATCACTCCGGTGAACATGCGCGCTTCGCCATCTTCGAGGCGGACCAACGCCGTCAACAGTCGCCGGTCATAGGAACCGAACCTGGGCACTGCAGCGGCCATTGCTGAAATCGGCTCCATCGACGACGTATGCAGTTCCCGGAGTTCTGCGATACGGGCACCGTCGTATTCTGGGTCGCTGTGGTCGTTCGAGTCGCCGTCACGGAGTTGCCATCGGCTACACAAATCCTTGAAGCCGACGTTCAGATCGATGAACTGCGGATACGCCTCGCGCAGGCCGTCCAATCCGTCAGCGGATGCTTCCTGCAGTTTCACGACGTGGCGCTCACGCCCCGGTGGAAGCAGTTGCCACAGGTCGCGGGCGGCGATGTGACGGCACCAGCCTGATTCGGCCATCGTCGAGAGTTCATGGTGCACTCCATCCAGTTCGAGGCCCGCGATTTCGGCGACGAGTTCTGCTCCGGCGAAGCCCTTGATCCGTAACGCGTGCAGGACCAAGAACTCCCGATCGACCGGGCTGTTGTCCGCCCCGCTGATCTCGGCTTCTGCAGCGCTGACGGGTGCACTTGCTTGGGGGTCTCGGTCGGACTCGGGATTACGTTCGGGGTCGGCCGTCGCTGCCGCATCGGCGGCGATCGACGCCAGAACGTCGGCATTGACTCGGCTCATTCCCAACAGCGCCTGGGCCACGGCGAGGCGAGCGATCGGTACACGATAGGGCGAGCAACTGAGGTAGTCGACGCCGCACGCAACGAGGAATTCTGCGGAGTCCGGATCGCCGGCCTGTTCACCGCACACGCCGATCTTGATCGCAGCGTTGGTATCTCGGGCATGCTCGCAGGCGTAGCGGATCAGCCGGCCGACTCCGATCTGATCGAGCGATTCAAACGGGTCGCGCTCCAGCAGACCGTGGCGCAGGTACTCGGGGATCAGCTTGCTGCCGACATCGTCGCGACTGAACGCGAAGACCAACTGGGTGAGATCGTTGGTGCCGAACGAGAAGAAGTCACTGACTTCAGCGAGCTCGCCCGCCACGAGGGCGGCGCGAGGAGTCTCGAGCATTGCCCCCACGCTGACAGCGCCGTCGAAGCCGACGGTGGCAGTCGCATCGGCCACCCAATCGCGGGCCATCCGCATCTCTGCCGGATCGACCACGAGTGGGATCATCACTTCCACCAGCGGCGACCGGCCCTGGGCGATCACGGCCGCGACGGCCCGCAGCAGCGCCCGAACCTGCATCTCGTAGAGGCCGGGTTTGACGACTCCGAGACGAACTCCGCGAGTGCCGATCATCGGGTTCACTTCGTGCAGTCGACGGACGGCGGCCAACTCCCCCCGGCCGGCTTCGTCGAGATCTCCGAGGGCCTCGGCCACGACCAGCCGCTCCAGCTCGGGAAGAAATTCGTGCAGCGGTGGGTCGAGCAGGCGCACCGTGACGGGCAGGCCGTCCATTGCCGTGAGGATCGCTTCGAAGTCGGACTTCTGGGCGATCTCGAGGTCGGCGAGCGCAGCCTGTTCCTCGGCCGGTACGTCGGTGAGGATGAACCGACGCACCAGGGGCAGACGGTCTTCGGCCAGGAACATGTGCTCGGTGCGGCACAGCCCGATGCCTTCGGCTCCGAGATGGCGGGCGTGCGCCGCGTCGGCTGCGTTGTCGGCGTTGGCGCGCACCGCGACGGGCACATCCGCACCCGCGCGAATCTGGTCGGCCCAACTGAGCAGTGTGTCCAACTCCGCAGGGGCCTCGGTTGTGGACATGTCGGTCCGCCCGAGGAAGACCTGACCGGTTCGACCATCGATGGAGATCTCGGTTCCGGCCTGCAGCACCCGATCGCCGATGTGGAGACCCGCTTCGTCGATCACCATCTCCCCTGCGCCGACGACGGCTGGGATGCCCCAGCCTCTGGCCACGACGGCCGCATGACTGGTGATGCCGCCGCGGGTCGTCAGAATTCCGCGGGCGGACTGCATGCCGAGCACGTCGTCCGGGCTGGTCTCGTTGCGGACCAGGATCACCGACTTGCCTGCATCGGCCGCCGCGATCGCGTCGTCGGCATCGAACACGATCTCACCAGCGGCCGCGCCGGGTGATGCTCCCAGCGCCGTCGTGAGCAACACCTGGTTCTCGGTGATCGCGAACGTCGCATGCAGGAATGTGCCGATCGCACCAGCTGGCACCAACCCAACCGCCTCAGCGATCGACATGTCGCCGCGACGAGCGCTCTGCACGGCGTCCCTGATGATGTCCGACAGTGCTTCGCCAGCGGTTTTGGTCATCCTCGATCCCCTTCGAACGGTTCGCCCCGCGCCCCACGGTCACGTCATCGACAACCCCACGTGACCAGCGCCAGCGTAGTTGACACATCGGCTGCCACCCTTCCCTCGCGAGCACCGACTGCTTTGAGGGCAGTGTCTCTTCAGGTCGGTACCCGCCCGAGAACACCGGTCGCGATGGAGATCTTTCCACGAACCGTGCCCGCTTCGAGTTGACGCATCGCGTCCTGCGCTTGGTCGAGCGTGTACGTCGCGTTGATGCTTGGCGTAAGCCTCCCGGCCTCGATGAGATCGGTCAATGGCGTCAGATCGGAGTAGTGCTCCTTTGAGGCGAGCATCGTCAGCCGCGGACGCACGAAGATCGACAGCAACGGTGCTCGCAGGCTTCTTCCAAATCCTCCGGTCAGGTTGCCTTTGTTCTCGCCGCCGACGATGACGAGGCTGCCCGTTGGGTTGAGGGCGCGCCGTAGGCGTCGAAGTGTCGTGTTGCCGGCGACGTCGAGGATCAAGTCGTAGCGGCGCGATCCGTCGGTGGCGTCCTCGGTGGCATAGTCGATCGTGTGGTCGGCGCCGAGCGACCGGACGAGGTCGGCCTTGGTCGAGCTGCATACGCCTGTGACCTCGGTACCGTACGACTTTGCGAGTTGTACGGCGTAGGTGCCGACACCACCTGATGCGCCGATGATCAAGACCATTTGACCGGATTCGATCCGGCCGAGGCGCAGCCCCTGAAGGGCCGTGGTCGCGGAGATGGGAACCGCTGCAGCCTGCTCGAAGGTGAGCTTTGATGGCTTGGGAGCGAGCTTGTCCTCTCGGGCGGCGGCGTACTCGGCATAGGCTCCTCTGCTCACGCCGAAGACCTCGTCGCCGACCGAGAAACGTGTGACCTTCGCACCGACGGCGACCACGGTCCCAGCAACGGCAAGTCCCGGTACACGATTTTTTGGCGATCGGAGACCGAAGCCCATCATCCGCATGAGGTAGGGCCGGCCGGTCATCGCGTGCCAGGTTCCACGGTCAAGTCCGGCGGCGTGCACGTGGAGGAGCACCTCGTGAGCCTTGATCTCGGGGCGGTTGATGTCGGTCAGTTGCCAGGTGTCGCTGAAGCCGTAGCGGTGTTGCACGATGGCCCGCATGGTCGCCGGACCTCGTGCTTCCGGTGCGTCGGGCATCTCGCGCTGGGGGTTGGTGGTGGTGCTCACTGTGTTCCTTTCCAGGGCTGGTTGTCGTCGGGGGAGATCAGTGGACCGGCTGTTCGGTCCGGAGCGCTTGAACAACGTCGATGATGGCCGCAACTGACGGCTGGTAGGTCACCTTGTCGTCGACGAGTCCTGCGTGTGTCGCCTCGGCGACTCGGTGTTGGCTGTTCGTCGACAGTGCTGCGAGCCGATTTTGCAGGTCGATCCACTCCTTGTCCTTGCGGATCAACTCGGTTGCAGTGATGACGACGAGCGGCTTGCCATCGAGCGAGGTGAGAGCCTTGGCCTGTTCTAACACGACGCGATACATGGACTGTTCGTCGCGCATGCTGCGCATGCCTCGGGGACTGGAGGCGAATGCCTGGACCTGCGAAGCGGCTGGCTCGGGGAGGCTGGACCAGGTGGACGTGGGCAGGACCCGTGCGACTCCTAGCCGGGCGAGGCTGGGAAGCAGGCCGAGTCCTCGGTGCATCATCGACTGTTCCGCCGCAAAGCCGGGCAGGTCGGTGAACTCATCGGGGCTCATCGAGTCGAGCAGCACCATGCCGGCGACCTCGGTCGGGTACTGGTCGGCATAGGTCATGGCGTATGCCCCGCCGGCCGAGTGGCCGACGAATACGTACGGGCCGGGTTCTCCCGAGCCCGCGAGCAGCATGTGCAAGTCGGCCGCGATCTCCAGACCATCCTGCGGGGTGTCGACGTCGTCGCTCCAGCCCTGGCCGGCGCGGTCGTAGGCGCACACACGCGTTGTGCGACTCACCTCTGCGACGATGCGGGTCCACGCGGCTGACATCTCGCCGAGCCCGTTCATCAGCACGACGGTGGGGCTGCCCGAGCCCGTGCACTGCAGGTGCAGGCTGTGACCGCCGACGTCGTACAGCAGGCCTGGTGCGGGGTAGGCCCCTTGGTCGTGTGAGCTGGCGGCCGTCTGGTACATCCCGCCGACGGAACTGATGGCGAGCGACGCAACGACTGGGTAAAGCAGCCACCGGACGCGGCCTGCGAGGCTGCGGCAAGTTTGGACGACCATCCACACGGCGAGTGCGAATGCCACAGGGGGCCACACCCATCCAGCGGTACGGAGCGCGTGATCGGCGGGCTGTGCGACGATCAGGATCAGCCCGGCGACCGCCATGCCGGCGGCGGGCACGCGCGCCCAGCGCTGAGGTTGGCTAGTGAAGCGAGCGGACAGCGCAGCGAGCATGGCCCAGCCACAGGCAAAAGCGAGCAGCGCCGTCCCAGAAATGACGTGTTCTGCGGCGCCGCCGAATACACCGAATGTGAGCACGATCGCTCCGAGGAGGCCGGCGGCAAGCGAGCCGCCGACGACCAGCCAGATGGGTTCCCGGCGAGGTGCGGCGACGACGTTCGGCTCACCGTTGGTGTCGACGGCTTCCACCGTCTGTTCGTTGATGGTGTCGATGTGATGGATGGTGCTCATGGTCGGTTCTCCTTGTTGGTGTGAGTGCGGTAGATCCACGTGCAGCGGAGCCCGTGAGGAAAGGGTCGGGGGACGCGGATGGTGGCGACGGCCGGCGCGTCAATGTGGGCCGCATCGATCACGCGCAGATCGCTGGTCAGGCCCGATGGGGCACGAACGAATCCGACGAGCCAGTCGCCGCTCGGTCGCTTGGCGTCGGCAACGACGGCGAAGTCGCCGACTTCGTACGGGCGAAGGCTGTGGTGCGCGTGGCGCGAGTGGACGAGATCGTGACGGCGGAGCGTGTCGTCGCCCGTCGTCCACACCCAGCGCGGCGCTCGGTGGATCCCCTCGTCACCGAGGTGAGCAAACCGGCGAGGTGTCGGGTCGAGCACCTCGCGCTGGACGCTCCCGGCGGACAGCGTCCATCGCTCAAGCGACGGGGTGAGGGCGAGCAGGACGACCTCGTCCCCGGCGTCGCGCGCGTGGAAGGGGTGCAGGGCAGGGGTATTGGTTGCGATCCACGTCGTGCGTGCCTCGCCGGTGCGTGGAGCGATCCCGACGAAGCCGGACGCAGCGAACAGAACGCGATCGGCGGTCAGAGCAAAGTCGGTGATGAGCCGTGGGGCGTCGAGGATTGGCCGCTCGCTGCGGGTCAGCGCACTTGCGGCCACGACGACGTGAGACTGCTGCGTCCCGTCGACAGCCTGCGCCACGAGGTGCAGGTCGCGTGTGACCGGATCATGTTTCGGAAACGGTGCGAGCACACGGCCCTGGCCGGCGAGATCGACGAGGCGACACGTGTCGAGGTCTGCACTCAGTTCGTGGGCCTGGGAATCGTCACCGAACGCGAGGATCGTGCCGCCGAACACGAGCACGTTGCGAACGGTCGCCTCACCGAGCAGGCGTCGCGTTCGATACGACGCGCCGTGAGCCGAGCTGAGGACAACGGAGTGGACCACGCCGTCCGGGCCGATCCCAACCATCTGGCCGGACAGGCCGGCAGGAATGCTGCCGTGCACCTCGAGGTCGAGGTGCACCGGGGGCGGAAGTGACGGGCCTGCGGATGTGGGCATGACCGCATCGTCGGCCTAAGGCGGCCAAGACCGCATCGGGCGCGCCCCCTCAGATTGCCCAGACCTTGCTCATGAAAGGCTCCGGATTAGTGCACGGCTCAGATCATGCCGAGTCGCTGTGCCACGGC
>JANOQU010000036.1:0-18799 GCA_031422355.1 Actinomycetes bacterium | reverse complement strand
CTTGCCAACGCCCAAGGCGTTCTCTTCATGGACGAGTCCAAGAAGGCGACGGAGTTCATCATGCTCGCCAACCAGCGCAACACACCCCTGATCTTCCTGCAGAACACGACCGGCTATATGGTCGGCAAGGAGTACGAGCAGGCGGGGATGGTGAAGGACGGCGCGAAGATGATCAACGCCGTCACGAACAGTTCGGTCCCTCATCTCACGATCATGATGGGCGCCTCGTACGGCGCTGGGAATTATGGGATGTGTGGCCGGGCATTCGGGCCACGGTTCCTGTTCGCCTGGCCGAACTCGAAGATGGCGGTCATGGGGCCTCAGCAACTCGCCGGCGTGATGTCGATCGTTGCGAGGCAGTCGGCGGCATCGAGCGGACGACCGTTTGACGAGGCTGCCGACGCCGCCGCAAAAGAAGCGATCGAGCAGCAAATCGATCGCGAATCCCACGCGTTCTTCAACAGCGGCAAGGTCTACGACGACGGAGTCATCGACCCGCGTGACACCCGCACCGTGCTTGGGATCGCGCTCTCCGCCGTCCATTCAAACGTTCTCGTCCCGCCCCCTGGCCAACGCCGTGGTTTCGGCGTGTTCAGGATGTGACCGTGCAATCCGTGATTTCCAAGATCCTCGTGGCCAATCGCGGCGAGATCGCCTGTCGAGTATTCCGCACGGCCCGTGAGATGGGCATCGCAACCGTTGCCGTGTTCAGCGATGCCGACGATGGTGCACCGCACATGCGTGAGGCCGACGAAGCCGTACGACTGCCCGGATCTTCGGCGACCGACACATACCTCCGACCCGATCTGATCCTGGCTGCCGCACGGTCGACAGGAGCTGATGCGATCCACCCCGGGTACGGGTTTCTGTCCGAGAACGCTGCATTCGCCCGGTCCTGTAACGCGGCTGGGTTGACCTTCATCGGGCCGTCGGCCGACGTGATCGAAGCAATGGGATCCAAGACCCACGCAAAGGCGCTGATGCACGAAGCAGCAGTTCCGGTACTGCCGGGTTTCGCGGTCTCGGTATCGACGACGGACGACGAACTGATCGGGGCGGCACGAGCGATTTCGTATCCCGTATTGGTCAAAGCCGTGTTCGGTGGTGGCGGTCGTGGGATGCGAGTAGCGCGCACTCAGGAGGAACTCGTCGAGGCAGTCGCAATCGCTCAGCGCGAGGCGTTGGCCGCGTTCGGCGATGGCTCGGTCTTCATCGAGCGTTACGTCGATGCGCCTCGCCATATCGAGATTCAGATCTTCGCCGATCATGACGGCAACGTCGTCTCGTTGTTCGAACGCGAGTGCAGTATCCAGCGCCGTCATCAGAAAGTGATCGAGGAAGCCCCGTCGACGGCGATCGACGAGTCTCGGCGTAGCGCGCTGGGTTCTGCCGCAGTTGCTGCGGCGAAGTCGATTGGTTATGTCGGGGCGGGCACGGTCGAGTTCGTAATGGATGCCGACGGGGCGTTCTACTTCCTCGAGGTCAACACCAGGCTCCAGGTGGAGCACCCGGTCACCGAGATGGTCACCGGCCTCGACCTCGTTCGGCTGCAGATCGAGGTGGCGCAAGGCGGCAGTCTTCCGGTGCACGTTCTGGCGGCATCGATCACGGGTCACGCAATCGAGGCCAGGCTCTACGCCGAAGACGTCGCAGCTGGCTTCGTGCCGACCAGCGGTGCGATTCATCGGCTGATGATCCCGATCTCGCCAGGGATCAGGGTCGACAGTGGCTACACATCTGGATCGATGGTCAGCAGTTTCTACGACGCAATGATCGCCAAGGTGATCGCGAGCGCGCCAACGAGAACCGAAGCGATCACCCGCCTCGCCGACACCCTCGCTCGCGCCGAGATCCATGGTGTCGTCACCAACCGGGATCTCCTGGTGAACACCCTTCGTCACCCCGAATTCGCGGCGGGTCTGACGGACACCGCCTTCTTCGACCGCAACGATCATGTCGCAATGGCACAGGTCGCCCAAGCCGACGTCGCCGGCTCAGCGGTGGATCAGATCCACGCCATCGCGTGCGCGCTGGCGCCTGCCGGCATCGATGGTCCGCAGCCTCGGGGTGTGCCGAGAGGCTGGCGCAACGTCGGGCGCAGTCGTGTGGTGACGTCGTTCCGCTCGGGCGTCGATCAGATCGATATCGCAGTCGAACGAAATCGGGGCGATCTCAGTGTTGGCGTCAACGGCGAATCGTCCATCGGGCTGACGATGATCGATGCCTCTGCCTCGTCGATTGAGTTCGAGTTACTCGGCCGTCGTCATCGCGTTCGGCTGCATACGGTCGAGGGCTCTGGCGGTACCCACGTCTACGCGGACAGCCCGATCGGGCACTCCACGTTCTGGGTCGATGAACGATTTGCAGCTCCAGAACCTGTCGCGGCCGCTGGATCCCTGGTGTCGCCGATGCCGGGCAGGGTGGTCGCCGTGCACGTTGTGAACGGCTCCGTGGTCACGACAGGGCAGGTCGTCGTCGCGATCGAGGCAATGAAGATGGAGCACTCGATCCGTACCCCGGCCAACGGAGTCGTGGTCGAAGTGCGCGTTGTGGTCAGCGATCAGGTCGAATCAGGCGCGGTGCTCGTCGTGGTCGAGGCCAGCCCATCAGAACACCACTGAGCACCACTGAGCCCGCTGAGCACCACTGGGCCCGCTGAGCATTGCGCGGCAAGAATGATGTCATGGCTGTTCGTATCCCTGACCTCTGCGCCGATCTCGACCAGGAGACGGCCGTCCTCGTCGATCAACTCCAACAACTCGACGACTCGGCCTGGACGACGCCGACGCCTGCTGCTGGCTGGACGGTCAAGGATCAGATCGGTCACCTTGCGTTCTTCGACGGTGCAGTCGTCGAAGCTGTCACGGACCCGGACCGGTTCCGAAGTGAATTCGCCGAGTCCAGCAAACGTGCGGGCAGCCTTGTCGATGCGATCACGACTGCAAATCAACACCGCAGTGGAGCCGACGTCCTCGGGTGGTTCGGGTCGGCCAGGGCTGCCATGATCACCGCGTTCAAGGCCGCCGATCCGAGTGTCCGGGTGCCGTGGTACGGACCGGACATGAGTATCGCGTCGGCGCTCACGGCGCGAATCATGGAGACGTGGGCCCATGGCCAGGACGTGTTTGACGGCCTCGGCGCGCAACATCCGGTGACTGGCGCACTGCGCCAGGTGGCCCATATCGGCGTTCGCGCCCTACCGAACAGTTACATCACCAAAGGGCTTCCGGTACCGACCGATCTGGTTCGGGTGGAACTGGTCGGCCCTGACAGCGATGTCTGGGTGTGGGGGCCCGACGATGCTCCGAATCGGGTGACCGGATTGGCCGAGGAGTTCTGTCTCGTCGTCACCCAGCGCCGCCATGTGTCGGATACGAACCTGCTGACGACTGGCATCGTCGCCGCAGAGTGGATGACTATTGCCCAAGCCTTTGCCGGGCCGCCCGGCGGCGGTCGCGCTCCCGGACAGTTCTCCCCACAGCGGTAGCGCAGCGCTCCGTTCAGTCGTTCGGAGTGACGACGGCCCGGCCTCGCAAGGTGCCGTGGTGCAGGGCGTCGTACGCGTCGGCGACACGACTCAGGGGGAACAGGTCTGCGTCGCTGCGAATGAGGCCCTGCTCCGCCAACTTGACGACCTCATGGGCATCGGAGACGCTGCTGCCTTGGAAGTGGATGACCTCGCCGTCGCGGGGGAGACCGCCGTACCACGGACGCTTGAAGGTTCCGCCATTGGATCCGATCACGCCATAGGTGCCGTACGGCTGCACGGCACCGACTCCGGTGCTGATCGTCTGGTCGATTCCGACGAAGTCAAGCACGACGGTCGCGCCTTCTCCGTTGGTGATGGTTTGCAGCGCTGAGGCCGTTTCGCGATCCACTCCGACCACGCTGTGATGGGCACCGAGTTCGGTCACATATGCCAGCCGATCGGGGTTGCTGTCGACGGCGATCACCGTGGCCGCAGACATGACCCGCAGGAACTGCACCGCGAATGCACCCAGTCCACCGGCACCGATGACGACGGCCGACGAGCCTGGGACCAACTTGTGGAGCACCTTGTTGACCGCGTGGTACGACGTCGCGCCCGCATCAGTCAACGGCGCGGCGCAGCGCGGGTCGAGGGAACCGATCGACACGACGTCGCGTGGAGCATTGGCGACGACATACTGCGCAAGTCCGCCGTCGCGCCCGTAGCCGCGCCCGGTCAGGCCGTGTGGGCAAGCGCTGTCGCGACCGCGCAGGCAGAGTGCGCACGTTCCACAAGAACTGGGCGACACCAGCGCAACGGCTTGCCCAACATCGAAGCCGCTGACGCCGTCGCCAATGGCGGCGATCGTGCCACCAATCTCGTGGCCGAGCGTGAACGGCATGTGCCAATCGATCATCGCCCCGATCTCGGCTGGCATCTGCATCATCGTCAGGTCGCTGTGACACAGGCCGTTGCCGGCAACCCGGATCAAAACCTGACCCGGTGACACATCTGGCATCTCGACCTCGACCAGTTGCGGTGGTTGCTGCCACGCGAGTAGCCGGTAGGCGAGCATCGTGCTCATCGAGGCGCTGGCCAGTCTGTTGGGCGCACGACAGCGTCGGTGCCTCCGTCCATCACGATGAAGCTGCCGACGAAGAACGCTGCCGCGGGAGACAGCAGGTAGGCAAGCAGTCCAGCAACCTCGGCGGCGGTGCCGGCGCGTCGAATCGGGACCGGGTAGACGTCGCCGAGCCCGAGCACGAACTCGACACCGCCGCCTGCGGTCATCGGCGTTGCGATCAGTCCTGGTGCGATCGCGTTGAGACGGATTCCGCTTCCGATCCAGTCGTTCCCGACGGCGTGGGTCCTGACCCAATGCGCAAGGGCCATCTTCGAAGCCGGATAGCCAGCCATCGGGGCACGCGATGCAGCAGCGGTCGCCGCTGGCTCATCGTTGGCAAGGCAGGCCGCGACCGCATCGAGCGGAATGCCTGACTGGGTGGTCGTACTGTTCGAACTCACCGCAACGGCGCTCGGATTTTCGCCGCGCGCGAGGAGCGGGCGTAGACCATCCAGCGCCGCCACGGCGCCGAAGTAATTGATCGAGACCACGAGCGCCTCGTTCGTTCCGTTGCTACTGATTCCCGCCGCAGCGACCAGCCCGTCGAGAATGCCTCCCGACGCCGCCTCCACGCCGGTCACCATCTCCCGGCGGCCCTCGTCGGTCGATAGATCCGCGATGACTTCGGCGTCGCGGACATCGACTCCGATCACCCGGTGGCCCTGGGATTCCAAGAGGCTGCGGGTGGCCAGTCCCATACCGCCGGCGGCGCCCGTGATGGCAATCGTGCCCATGATCAGTGCGCCGCAACGAGTTCGAGTTGTGCGGATTTCACGCCGTATACGAACGCGTTCGGCAATTCCTCCAGCGTGCCTGGGACGAGCCGGAACGAATCGACCCGACGTACGAACTCTTCGAAGAAGGTCCGGATCTCCAGCCGTGCGAGCGCCGCTCCGAGACAGAAGTGGGTGCCGAAACCGAACGCAATGTGATGGTTGGGCGTTCGCGTCACGTCGAATGTTTCCGGATCGACGAAGTGACTTGGATCGCGGTTGGCGGACGTATACATCAACAACACTTGATTGCCGGCCGGGATGGTGGTGCCGTGCAGGTCGAAATCACGATTGGCGACTCGACACATGTTGTGGATCGGCGTGACATAGCGGATGAATTCTTCGACGGCCACGCCGATGTCGGCACCGGACTTCAGCGCCACCCATTGCTCTGGGTTCCGGTCGAGCGCGAGCAACGTGCGGGCAATGACCGTGCGGGTGGTCTCGGCTCCTCCGTCGAGGAGCAGCAACGCATCCGAGACGGCCTCCTGTTGGCCGAAAGTCTGTCCCTCGATCTCGGCCGTGGTGTACATCGTCATCAGGTCGTCCATTGGACAGGTCTTCTTCGATTCGTACAGATCCGATGCTGCGACGGCGAACTCGATCGCAGCGTCCATGCCATCTTGGTTGAAATATCGGGGGCCACCTCCGAGCGCGATCGTGCGTTCTGACCAATCGCGCAGCTTCGGCCAATCTTGGTCGGCGAATCCCAGCAACCGACCGATCATGAGCGCTGGCAACGGCGAAGCGAGGTCGGCAATGACCTCGGTCGTGCCCTTTGCGATCGCGGCCTCGATCAAACCGCTGACGACTGCGTGGATTTCCGGTTGCTTGTCGGCAACGGCCTTCGGCGTGAAACGGCGGGCGACCAATGCCCGGCGCTGAGCATGGAATGGGTCGTCGAGGCCAATGATGGCTGGATCAGCAGGAAGGTTCGGGCGATAGCCGCCCTTGACCTTGTCGCTGTTGATAAAGACGTCCTTGCGGCGTTCGATCTCGACCACGTCGTCGTAGCGCGAGATGCCCCATAGTTCGTTCACGGAATCCCAATGCGCGGGCGAGTGCTCACGCATCCACGCATACGTCGGGTATGGATCGTTGATGTAGAAGTCGCCGTCGAGAAGGTCGATCGACCGAGTGTCCGTCGCGTCCGTTTCCATCGACTCACAGTATCTGACGCCGCGTCAGATCTCAGACGTGGGCGGCAGGCTCAGGGTTGATCGGCGAGATCGGGCACCCAGTGAGCGCCGTTGATGTGGCTCCCACCGTCGACGAACAGGGTGTTTCCCGTCACGTAGTGAGCATCATCGCTGGCGAGGAATAGTGCGACGGGCGCGATGTCGCGCTCTGGGTCGCCGAGGTAACCCATTGGATTCGAGGAGTCTGCCGTTGCGACCAGTTCTGGATTGCGCTGCATCACCGCTCTGAACGCCGCGCTCTTGGCGGCCGGACAGATCACATTGACGACGATGCCGTGCGGCGCCCACTCTCTGGCAGCCGTTCTGGACAGTGCGCGCAGTGCTTCCTTGGCAGTGTTGTATTCGGCAGTTCCGATATGAGCGTTGACACCGTTGAGGGAGCAGAGGTTGATCACGTTGCCTCGCCCCTGAGCCTTCATCAGCGGGAACGCCGCTTGCATCGCCCACAGCGGCCCATAGAAGCCGACGCCGAAACCGCGCTCGAAGTTCGTGTCCTGTTTGAACTCGACCCGGCTCAGCGAACCGCCGCCCCACGCATTGTTGACCAGGATGTCGACGGTGCCCCACTGGTCGTGTGCTGCCTGGACCATCTCGTGCACGTCGTGCTTGTCGGACACGTCGGTCCGCTTGGCGATCGCAGCCGCACCGAACTCCTCGCGCAGTTCGTTTGCGACTCGCTCGCCCGCAGCCTCGTCGAGTTCAGCGACCAGGACCTTGGCCCCCTCGGCGGCGAACCGTCTGGCGATGCCGTACCCGATACCGTCACCGGCGCCCGTGATGATCGCAACCCGATCGTCCAATCGTCCCATCGTGTTCTCCCTCGTTCGGGGGCGATGTTAGGCAGGCCGGTGCCAACGAAGCGTCAGCAGACCGAGCATCAAGAACATCGGAAGCACCGTGGTTGCCCAACCGAGGCCGACCAGGTCCGACAAGCCGCCGAGCATCAGCGGGCCGAACGTGACGCCGACGCCCGATGCCAGCGCCGCCGCCCGTCCGAGCGCTGCAGTGTCGTGATCGAGTTCGAACATTCGAGCGATCGAGAGCGGATAGATCGTCGAGATCATCAGACCGAGCAGCGACAGGCCGATGACCCGCCCGACCAGCCCGGGTCCCAGCAGGAACGGCACCGTTGCAACGAGCGCACCGGCGAAGCACAACCCGAGGATTCGTTGTGGCGCGAATCGCCGGAGCAGGTTGCTGAGGCTGAGTCGGCCGATTGCCATTCCGATGAAGAATCCAACGGTCAGCGAGGCGGCGGTGCCTTTCGATGCGCCAGCCTGCTCCCGCATGATCGACGCCGCCCAAACGCCGGTGCCGATCTCGACAAGAACGCCGCAGACGAGAATGAGCCATCGCCGTTTCATGTCGCTCTGACCGAAGATGTGATTCAGGCCGGCCGGTTCGGTCGCCCTGACTTTCGGAACGGCGGACCGGCCCGTGCACACGGTGATGGCAATCGCAAGCGCAATCAGCGGAACGAGGTACGAGAATCGCCAACTGAAGTGAGCGACTCCCGCGACGCCGATGGCCAACGGCAGCAGCGTTGCCGACAGCATCGGAAACGTGTTGAGGATCGCGACGACACGTGTGGAGTCATCGGCCTGATGGGCGTAGATGATCGCAGGAACGACGATGACGAACATCGCTGCGCCGGCGCCCGTCAGGCCAGCACCGAGCAATGTCATCGTCACGGTTCGTCCGAGGCCGAACAGAACTGCGCCCGGCACCATTCCGGCGAAGCTGAGTGTCAGGACCAAACGGTTCGACCGGCTGTGGAAGAAACGGCTGCCGAACATCGCGAACCCGAGCAGGAAGATGCCGAACAGCGAGCCGTGAATTGCGGCGACCGACGACGACATCATGACCTCGTCGCGCAGTTCGGGCAGGATGGCCCCGAATCCCATACTCCATGAGAGCATCGCAAAGCCGAAGCCCAAGCCCAATGTCAATCGATCCCAGCGCACGCGACGGTCTGCCTCCTTCAGGGCTCTAGGAGGCTACGGGTCTGTACTGGGGAGTGGTTTGTGAAATGCGCCGCTAGGGTTGGCCCCGCATTGCCGCTACCCCAGCGACTGTGCGGTCGAGTGCAGCGCCCAACCAGGCGCACGATTTCGTTCCATCGAGCGGACAGCCATGCATCAACGGCCACCGAATCTGGAAGGAAATCCAATGACCACCCCTGCCTCCTCAGGCAACGCGTCCACGGGCGCGCCACGCCGCAATCCTCGTCGTCGAAACGCCCCCCGCCCGGGCGCCCGGCCGTCGACCCCGGGTGCCTCAGCTCCCTCGAACCTCCACCACGCCTCCGGCCCCCACGACGCCGTCGATCTGACTCCAACCGACGCTCCGATTGCGGCGGCGGCCGACTTCACGGTCTTGAACGTGCCGTCCCCGATCGTCGATTCGCTGACTCGTGACGGCATTCTCGCTCCGTTCCCGATCCAGACGGCGACTTTGCCTGACTCGCTGGCGGGGCGCGACGTACTCGGCCGAGGCAAGACCGGCAGTGGCAAGACCATTGCGTTCGCGATCCCGACGGTCGCTCGGCTGGCAGCATCCGGAACTCGCCGGGAGACCAAGAGCCCCCGTGCCCTGATTCTGGTTCCTACCCGAGAACTCGCCAATCAGGTTGCCGAGACGCTGATGCCGATCGCCCATGCGATGTCGATGAAGGTTGCCGTCGTGTTCGGCGGCGTGGGGCAGGGGCCACAGGTCACAGCACTTCGTCTCGGCGTCGACATTCTCGTTGCCTGTCCCGGCAGGCTCGAGGACTTGATCAATCAGCGCCATTGCAAGCTCGACAAGGTGGAAGTCACCGTCCTCGACGAAGCCGACCATATGGCTGATCTTGGCTTTCTCCCGTCGGTCAAGCGACTGCTCGACGCGACACCACAGGGTGGTCAGCGGCTGCTGTTCTCTGCGACGCTCGACAACGGGATCGATGTTCTCGTTCGTCGCTATCTCTCCAACCCCGTCGTGCATTCGGTGGATCCCGTTGTGGCACCCGTGTCGACAATGACACACCACGTCTTCGCTGTGACTGCGGCCGACAAACCAACGGTGATTCGCGAGCTCGCCCAAGGGGCCGATCGGTCGCTGCTGTTCATGCGTACCAAGCACGGCGCCAAGAAATTGGCCAAGGTGTTGTCGGCTGCCGGCATCCCTGCGGTCGAGATGCACGGCAACCTTTCGCAGAACGCTCGCGAGCGCAACCTGGAGTCGTTCACCAACGGAACAACCCGGGTCCTGGTCGCGACCGACATTGCGGCGCGCGGCATTCACGTCGACGACATCGCATTGGTCGTTCATGTGGATCCCCCGGCTGAGCACAAGGCATACCTGCACCGCTCTGGGCGTACCGCACGAGCGGGCGCCGAAGGTGTCGTCGTCACATTGATGACGCCTGATCAGGTCAACGACGTCAAGGCCCTAGCCCGCGCCGCCAAGATCGATCCGATGATCACGCGGCTTGCACCGGGCCACCCCATGCTTTCGGCCCTTGTCGGGCCGGCTGCTCCCCTCGTCAAGTATGTCCCAGAGGCTCACGAAGTCGCCGCTCCCCGTGGCGGCCGTGGTGGGGGAGTTCGTCGTGAATCCAACAGCGGCCTCGCAGCTGCTCGCCACGGTTCGGGACGTCCGGGTCAGAGCCGTCAGGGTTCGGGCCGGTCCGGATCGGGCAGCCAGGGCGCGAGCCGCCAAGGCTCCGGCCGCCAAGGCTCCGGCCGCAGTCGCTGAGTGATATTGGCGCAGCCAGGACGTCCGCGCAACGGATAACTCGGGCACGAGTCACCCGGGCATAGTCTCGGGTCCATGAGCACCCCTCCGAAGACACTTGGCCTCGACGCGGATTTGCACGCCTATATGGTGGCCCACGGTTCGCCGCCTGACGATGTGCTCACGCAATTGATCGATGACACGGTCGCGATGGGGCCAATTGCAGGGATGCAAATCGCTCCTGAACAAGGAGCCTTTCTGACGATGCTGGCCAAGCTGTTGAACGCCAGCCTCATCGTCGAGGTCGGGACGTTCACGGGCTATTCATCGGTGTGTCTTGCGCGTGGGTTGAGCGATGGCGGCCGTCTGATCTGCTGCGACGTCAGCGAGGAATACACCAACCGGGCGGTCCAAGCATGGGCACAAGCGGGCCTCAGCGAAAAGGTCGAATTGCGGATCGGGCCGGCTGCAGACACCTTGCGTTCTCTCCCGGTCGACTCAGTGATCGATCTTGCTTTCATCGACGCCGACAAGAGTGGCTACGCCACGTACTACGAATTGATTCTCCAACGGTTGCGCCCCGGTGGGGTGATTGTTGTCGACAACGTGCTGTGGTCGGGCCGAATCATCGATCCGTCTGACACCAGCCGAGACACCGAAGCGTTGCGGGCCTTCAACGACATGGTGGTCGCTGACAACAGGGTCGAGCCGGTCATGTTGCCGATCGCCGACGGCCTCACGCTGTGTCGGAAGCGCTGACGCTGAGCGCTTGGCGGTCCCCGAATTTGGCCAGGTGAACCTCCGCCCGGCTTGGATCGAGGAGTGCCTCGCGCATCTCTGAATCGAACAGCCAGGCACCGGAACGCCCCGAGAGTCGAGCGCAACGAGCGGCGGTCGCGGCATCACGAATTGCGTCGTCGACGACTCGATGATGATCGGCGAACGCAACCGTGGCACCGACTGCCACGCGGAGGTTGTTGCTCCGGCCATGAATGGCGAAGGCGTCGACTGCCGCACGCTCGATTCTGGTCGCCAGCGCCATCGTCGATTCGGGAGTCTTCGCTCGTTTGCCAGTTGTGGCCTGGCTGGCCGAGGTCCATGGTGCGATGACGAGGAACTCTCCCTGCCCGATGCATCCAGTCACGTGCGCTGGTGCTGCCGTGCTGAGCTGGCGGGCCAACGAGTAGAGAACTCGATCCCGGTGAGTTCGCCCGGAGACGTCTCCGATTCTGTCGAACCCGACGATGTGGACGACGATGACCGACAACCGAACCGATTGAGTCAATAGATACTCGACGCGCTTGCGCAGAGCATGGGAGGTGTGCATGGTCAGTAACAGGTACCCGGAATATCAGTTCTCATGCCTCTCGTGCCCGCATTGTCACAATCCATTGCCAGATGTTGACGCGATGCCGACAGAGACGGGTCGAATCAGCCCGCTTCCAGACGGACCTCCATCGAGACCGTGACGGCCGATTCGGGGTCGGCAAGATCGCGCTCGATGATCACGAAAAGTGTGTAACCGGCCAGCGTGGGGAAAAATCCGGCGTTGAATCGATCGAGCGTTGAGAAGTCGTCTGGCGCTGGGGTGCTGTCGAGGCTGAGTGAACCAGCGGAATGGTCCTCGCTGTAGAACCGAACGACTTCCTCGAACGCGCCGGGCTCAGCCTCGTAGAGCGCGCTCAACCACACGCCCGTCGAGGACACTGTGACCAGCGACCCTTCGATCGATACCAACCTGGTCCCCTCTGCGATTGGCATCTCGTCGAGCCATCCCGAGAGGAATGCGGGTAGTTCGGGGTCGTCTCCGACGATTGAGCGTTCGGCGGAAATTTCGATTTGATTTCGGCCTGTGGGAGTCGAGAAATCGGTCTCAGGCCCGACCGTCAGGGCCATGGTGGCCCAACCGCCTTCGACCCCGAGGTCCGACGCTGGATAGTTGAGCGTCACGAACACGCCGGAGTCAAGCGTCGATTCAACCCTGGCACCGACGTCGAACCTGGGATCGGAGAACCCGGAGATGACGTCTGCCTCGATGCCAGCCGTATCAGCGGCAGTCGCTACGGCAAGGTTCCACCAGACGTCGTATCCGTCGTCCGTCACACTCGCTCGAACCCACACTTCACTGAGCGCGGCATCCGCTGGCAGCGTCACCGGAATTGGATTGGCGAACAATGTGTCGAGGACGTCCCCTGCCATTCCGTTACCCGAGACGGCTGCGAGGACTGATTCGAACTCAGCGGCCGCCGTCGTGCTCCACGCTGCGACGGGTTCAGGTGTCGTTGCCGGCGAGGTTTCGACGGGTTCAGTGTCGACGGGTTCAGTGTCGACGGGTTGAGTGACGGCCGGGTCGGTGGAGCTCGGTTCCGCGACCACGGGGTCCTCGGCCGAACCGACTGAAGCCGGGGTGGTCGACACCGCATCTGAAGTCGGCGAACGGGCCGAGGGGGTGTCGCCGCCACACCCAGCGCTTAGGCCAAGCAGGGTCGCGACAACAAACGTACGGATCGGCGTCGTTGTGAACATCGGACATGATCGCGCATGCATCGTGCAACCGTGCGCATCACCCGGGTCCGATCGGTCGAACTCGACGGACTACAACGGTGGCATGCGCCCACTCGAAGTCCCTGATCTCGTTCGCCAACGGGCATTGCGAAACGGTCCGGCCGGACTGCGCTGGCTCACCCAATTACCGGGGGTCGTCTCCGAGCTGTCGGATCGTTGGGGACTCGTGCTCGGCGCTTCGTACGCCGGGGGGACCGCCGGCTTCGTGGTTGCGGCAACCGACTCGCTCGACCGTGAATGCGTGCTGAAGGTCGCGATGCCGCTGGACATGAACGACCGTGAGACGTTCGCTCGAAGCGTTCTGGCGCACGAACTTGCGGCAGGACGGGGCTGCGCGGAGCTTCTGGCTCATGATGCTGAGGTGCCGGCAATGCTGCTCGAACGTCTCGGGCCCAACCTCGCCGAGCTCGGCTTGACCGTTCCTGAAATTTTGGAGGCAATTGCTGCGACGCTGATCGAGTTCTGGCGACCCGTCACCGTCGACAAGGGCTTGCGAACCGGCCACGATCAAGCTGAATGGTTGTATCGCTTCATCTCGAGGACCTGGGATGAACTTGGCGGCCCATGCGATCGATCCGTGATCGACCACGCCTTGATGCTCTGCGATCGACGAGCTGATGCAATCGATTCGACGCGGACGGTGCTGGTTCACGGCGACGCCCACGGTTGGAACACCCTCGTGGCCGGCGGTGGCACATACAAATTCGTCGATGTCGAAGGATTGTGCTCCGAACGCGAGCACGACCTCGGTGTTGCAATGCGTGAGTACAACGAGCCGCTGCTGCGCGGGGATACGTCACGGCTCGTGCGTGAACGCGCTGCGTTGCTCGCTGATCGGTGTGAGGTCGACGCGCAGCGTGTGTGGGAGTGGGGATTCATCGAGCGGGTCTCGACCGGACTTGCGAACATGCGCGACTTCGACAACGACCACGGGACCATGTTTCTCGAGGTTGCCAGGCAATGTCTGTGATCACGAAGAACTCGGCTGCCCGCTCGTATGCCACGTTCTCGTTGGGGATGAGGCAAGCCTGATCCTCAACATCATGTTGCCCGGCAGGACTCGGTCGGCGCAGACTCACGACATGAGTACCGCTGGCGTTCACTTGTCGCACTCGACGTATCGGATCGAACGCCACGGTCGCTGGGCCTCGGGCAGGGCGCGGGCTGCCGTGTTCGGCATGAGCGATGGTCTCGTCTCGAACCTCAGTCTCGTTGCTGGCGTGGCCGGAGCTTCGACCGCTCGTTCTGACGTGCTCATCGGAGGTCTGGCCGGTCTGACGGCTGGCGCGTTGTCGATGGCCATCGGCGAATACGTGTCGGTGACGGCCAACCGAGAACTCTTGCAGCGAGAACTTGCCGTTGAACGATTGGAGATCGAGAGCGACCCGGCAGGTGAAACGCGCGAACTGGCCGGCATCTATGTGGAGCGGGGTATGGACAGCGCGCTCGCAATGACGGTTGCGAAACAGGTGATGGCTGATCCTGAGACCGCCCTCGAAGCGCACGCAAGAGAAGAGTTGGGCGTCGATCCGGGTCAGCTTGGTGCGCCGATCGGATCCGCCGCTGCCTCGTTCGTGGCGTTCGCGCTCGGTGCCTTCATACCATTGCTTCCGTGGCTGTTTGCCAGCGGCACAGCGGCAATCGCGGTCAGTCTTGTGCTGGGGATGTTTGCGGCAGCGGCGCTCGGTGGCGGGCTCGCGCGGCTCACCCGCCGCTCGGTGTGCAGGGGAGTCGGTCGCCAGGTGGGCCTGCTGGTGTGTGCATTTGCGATCACGAGCGCGATTGGTCACTTGGTCGGTGCTGCCGTGTGAGTCAGCGGGCAGTTGGAGGCGGCACCCGCAGAGCATCAAGAGTGAATGTCAACAGTCGCCGCCACGAATCCGGAGCAAGATTGCCACTCGCCTGGGTCACGCCGCGATGGGCGAGGAGCAACACGATGACGTCGGCGGGAACGAAGTCGTCACGAAGCGCACCAGCCTCGATTGCCCTCGTGATCACGGCCTGCTGAGCCTCAGTGATCTGTTCTCGCAAGCGAGCGATGTTCGGGCATTCGGGCATCGCCAGGGTGAGCAGGTCGGACACCGTTTGATCGGTGGCTTGGAGTTCGAAGATCCGCTCGATATAGCTGCTGAATCCGTGCCATGGATCCTCATCTCGGATCGCCTCGCAGGCCGCGACGAGGTATTCCTGTGCCTTGGCGGTCAGAACAGCTTCGACGAGTTCCTGGCGGCCGGGAAATCGTCGATAGAGGGTGCCGATGCCGATCCCGGCCGTGCGCGCGATTTCGTCCAGTGGCGCGTCGAAACCGCCGCGGGCGAAGACGTCCTGAGCGGCTGCCAGGATCAGCGTGTGGTTGCGCACTGCATCTTTTCGCAGGGGTCGAAGTGCGAGTGGGGGAGCAATCTCGCGATCCATGAATGTGACGCTACAGAAGCGGAGAGATAATCTCCACTTTTAGTTGCGTTCTCAAGTAATCACGATACCGTGTCGATGTAGCGGAGGAACGACCTCCGGTTACATCAAACGAGGAGTTCAACATCATGAGCGCAACAACAGCGACTTCGGGCCAGACGGCCATCCCCGGTTACAAGGCCGGAACATGGACAATCGACGCAAGCCATTCCGAAGTCGGCTTCTCGGTCCGGCACATGATGGTCAGCAAGGTTCGCGGCAAATTCGCCGCGTTCACCGGCGAGGTCGTCACCGGCGACAGCCCCCTCGACTCGCAGGTCACCGCAACCATCGATCTCAGTTCGATCGACACGGGCAACGCAGACCGCGACGGCCATATCCGTTCCGCCGACTTCTTCGAAGTCGAGACCCACCAGGCCATGACGTTTCGTTCAACCGGTGTTCGCGCCGACGGCAGCGATTTCATCCTCGATGGTGAATTGACCCTCAAGAACATCACCAAGCCGATTTCTTTGAACTTGGAGTTGGGTGGCTTCGGTCCGGATGCGTACGGCGGTTACCGCAGCGGCTTCACAGCGTCGGGTGAGATCAAGCGCAGCGACTTCGGTGTCAACTTCAATGCTGCCCTCGAAACCGGCGGCGTCGTCGTGAGTGACAAGGTTCAGATCCACCTCGAGATCGAGACGATCCTCAACGCCTGAACCGGACGGGAATTCGCGTCAGGGTTCTGAGTCCGCGTTGCCGAGCAGGGCGGTGCAGATCAGGCGCAACTGCACCACCTGCTCGGCGCTCAATTTGTCGAAGAGTGCCGAGCGAACTTCTGCGACGTGTCCTGGCGCTGTGGTTCGCAATACGGCGGTACCGACTGCGGTGATGCTGACCAACTGACTACGACGATCGGTGGGACAGTTGCTGCGAATCGCCCACCCGCTGCGTTCCATGCTCGTGATTGCATGGGTCATTCGGCTCTGCGAGTAGCGCAGATGCCGAGCGATTTCGCCCATCTTGAGCGTCATGTCCGGCGCCTCCGATAACGCAACAAGAATTCCGTAATACGCGTGGGGCATGTTTGCGTCACGCTGTAACTGACGGTCCAAGGCTTCGTCGATCGCCCGAGTCGCAAGCATGAATGAGCGCCAGGTGCTTTGCTCGTGATCCGACAGCCAAGGCCGCTGTCCAACCTCGCTCGGTTCGTGCATGATGTGAATCCTATGGATCCGGCGATCGTCGAGGATCAGTCAGCCGCCAATCTTGAAGTCCCACGCCATTTCGACAGGAAGTCACAGGAAAATCATGCCAGTCACCCGCTTGAACCACGCCGTCCTGTATGTCAGAGACGTTCAGAAAACCCGTGATTTTTACGAGACCGTCCTCGATTTCCGGACCAAGATCTGGATGCCCGGCAAGGGGGCTTTCTTCCAGGCGCCGGGCTCCACCAACGACCACGACCTCGGCGTGTTCCAGATCGGCTCGGACGCAGGTCCATCCCAAGCAGGCCGCACGTCGGTCGGCCTCTATCACCTCGCGTGGGAAGTGGACACGCTGGCTGAACTGCAGCGGATCGCCGGGCTGCTCCAGCAGCATGGCGCGCTCGTCGGCGCGTCTGACCACGTGACCACCAAGTCTCTGTATGCCAAAGATCCCGACGGGATCGAGTTCGAAGTCTGTTGGGTCCTGCCGGCCGATGTGCTCGACGACGAGATCGTTGCGCTGAGCAAGAGTGTGCCGATCGCCCCGCTCGACCTCCCTGGTGAGATCGCCCGCTATGGCGCCCACACTCGCGGAGGAGTGGGCGTGTCGATCCCGGTCTGATCGCGAGCTGTCGGTTGTCGACTTTTCAGTTGACCGCCTTGGTCTGGCCATCCCAATACGGTTCGCGCAGCTTGAACTTCTGTAGCTTGCCGGTCGCAGTCCGGGCGAGTCCTTCACGGAACTCGATCCGCTTCGGGCACTTGTAGCCAGCGAGGCGGGTCTTTACGTAGGCAATCAGATCGACTTCACTCAGTTGAGAACCCGGCGAGCGGACCACGAACGCCATCACGAGTTCGCCCCATCGCTCGTCAGGCACCCCGATCACTGCGACTTCGTCAACGTCTGGGTGGCTGAAGACCGCATCCTCGACCTCGATCGACGACACGTTTTCTCCGCCAGTGATGATGACGTCTTTCTTGCGATCCGAGATCGTCAGATGATGATCGGCCGCGTCGATTTCGCCGCCGTCGCCGGTGTGGAACCATTCCAAGCCGTCGGCGAGCTCACGTATTGCGGCGGCCGTTTCGTCGGGTTGCTCCCAGTAGCCGGCCATGACCACGTTGCCTCGAGCAAGAACCTCTCCGTCGGCAGAGATAGATGTGCTGATCCCGATCGCGGGTCCACCGGCCCGGCTGAGACGTTGGGCCCGCTCACTCGATGCCATCTCGTCGTACTCGGCGCGGTTGCGGTTGATCGTCAGCAGCGGAGACGTCTCCGTCAAACCGTAAATCTGAGCGAACTCCCAACCCAGCTCGGTCTCGGTTCTCTCGATGGTGCGCGTTGGCGGCGGGGCACCGGCAACGACAATTCGCAGTCGACCACGGCCAGGGATCGGACCGTCCCAGGACTGAGCGGCTTCCAAAACCATGTTCAGAACAGCCGGAGCACCACACATCAACGTCACCCCATGACGTTCGATTCGGCGTAGGATCTCCGCGCCATCGACCTTGCGCAGAATGACGTGGCGCCCGCCCATGCCGGTGACTGCGTAGGTCATTCCCCATCCGTTGCAATGGAACTGGGGCAACGTGTGGAGGTAAACGTCTCGATCGCTGACACCCATATGCCACCCAAACGTGGTCGCGTTGACCCACAGGTTCCGGTGGGTCAGTTGCACACCCTTCGGGCGAGCCGTCGTTCCGCTCGTGTAGTTGATCGTCGCCGTTACGTCCTCATCAGGCATCCACGGTGCTGGCTCGATGCCGAAGCGCATCATCGTCGCGTCGGTCTCGTCGCCGATGATCATCGTCCGTTCGCACTTGACGGTTGCCAACGAGTCGGCCAGTTCAGGGTCGACCAGAAGGATTCTGGCCCCGCAGTGGTCGATGATGTACTGAATCTCGGCGGCCACCAGCCGGAAATTGATCGGAACGAGCACTCGGCCAGATCCGCTCACGCCGAAGAACGCGGTGAGCAGCCTGGCCGAGTTGTGCGTCACCATTGCAACTCGTTCGCCCTGCGCGATTCCGAGCGCATCGAGCCCAGCCGCCATCGCTTGGGATCGAGCGATCATCTCGGCGTATGTGGCTTCGCCCCAACTGGAACCGGGTTGGTCAGGCTCGTCGATGAAGGCAACTCGATCCGGGTAGACCTGAGCCGCCCTTCGTAAGAAATCGTTGACCGTCAGTGGAACTCTCAACTGGCCTCCTCGTGCGATGCGCTGGAACTTGGCATCGAACCCCTCGGCAATGTAGCCCGCAGGGCAAACCGAGGTTCAGTTGACGATTCGGCGAACAGCCTGGATTCGATCATCTTTCGGGATGCTGCTGATCTTGACCACATCGCCGGTGCG
>JANOQU010000035.1:0-10280 GCA_031422355.1 Actinomycetes bacterium | reverse complement strand
CCCTTGCGGAGGCGTTTGCTGGCGTCGTTGAGGCGCTTCTTTTCGTCTGACGTCAGGCCGTCCATACCGACGAGAGCGATCTTGTCGAGGATCTTGTCGACCTCGGCTTGGTCCTGCATCGGTCGATAGACCGGCGTCGTCGGCCACGGGCCATCGACGACCACTTCACGGCCGCCACCGCCTGTTGGTCGCAGCGACGGTTTGCGCTTCTTGGCCCCACGGCGGCCTCCGGGAAGTTTGATCTGGGGAAGCCATTGGAGATCGGCCAGCATTCCAAAACTGCGTGCGGTCCAGACGGCCGTTGCAATTCCGGCCAGGTAGACGATCAGCACTTCGGCCTGCCGGTCGCCGAGCAATTGCAAGATGTCGATACCGACGATAACCAACGCGAGGATCCAAGCGGGTATTCCGAAGAAGAACGGCATCTTCGGGTTCTCGCACGCAAAGACCACGAAGATCGCAATCTCCAGGGCACGAATTCCCGAGGTCTGGACGTCGAGCAATGTGGCGAGCAACGCTGGAAACAGCGTGACGAGCAGGATCAGCCACAGGTACTTGACCCTCCCCAACTGAGCTTCGATCCGGCTTCCGAGGTACCAGAAGATCGCAACTGCAAGAACGGTAAAGATGCTGGGTGCGTTGGCGAGCGGCCACGTGATCAACCGCCAGACCTGACCGCCCTTGACCGAACCGGTGACGACGTTCTCCGATGGGATCAGGTACAGGTTGTAGAGCAGAGTCTTGTCGGCTGCGTAGACGAAGAACGACAATACGCAGAGAAAGGAAATGATGACTGTCGTCGTGACGTCGACCGACCCGAGCCGGAACCACGGGTCGGTGCGGTCGCGGCTGGAAGGCATGGAGAACCGGTAGCGGCCAGGCATTGCTGTCACCTTATCTCTGCGGGTGCTGGGTCCGGTGGCGTGCTGGACTGCAACCCGGGCGAACGTGCGTATGATCGACAGGACCATGGTGAAGCGCCCGCCGACCGGAACGATCCCCGATTCGCCCGGCTCGTATCAGTTCAAAGACGCCGAAGGACGCGTCATCTACGTCGGCAAGGCATCCAGCCTGCGCCAGCGGCTGAGCAACTACTTCCAGGATCCGCGCAACATGCACATCCGCACTGCGCAGATGGTGGCAACCGCCGAGACCGTCGAATGGATCGAGGTTCGCAACGAGGTCGAAGCGCTGATGCTGGAGTACAGCCTGATCAAGCAGCATCGTCCACGATTCAATATCCGGCTCCGTGACGACAAGAGCTATCCGTTTCTGGCGGTGACGATGGACGAGGAATTTCCACGAGCGCTCGTGATGCGCGGCCGCAAACGCAAGGGTGTCCGATACTTCGGGCCGTACGCGCACGCGTACGCAATTCGGGACACTCTCGATCTTTTGTTGCGAAGCTTCCCGATCCGAACGTGCAGCAACGGAAAGTTCAACGAGCATCAGCGGCTCGGTCGGCCATGCCTGTTGTTCCACATCGAAAAGTGCAGCGGCCCCTGCGTCGGCAGCATCGATCGCGAGCAGTATCTCCAACAGGTCGGCGAGTTCTGCGACTTCCTCGACGGCGACAGCGACGAAATCGTCAACCGACTCGAAGTCGACATGCGCGCAGCGGCGAAGGCGTTGGAGTTCGAGAAGGCAGCCCGAATTCGCGACCGTTGGACCGCGGTCCAACGGGCGATCGAAAAGCAGCAGATGGTCGCCGAGCGCAGCGAAGACATCGATGTGATCGGCCTCGCGGAGGACGAACTCGAAGCAGCGGTTCAGGTCTTCTTCGTTCGCAAGGGTCGCGTCGTCGGACGAAAGGGATTCATCGTCGACAAGGTCGAAGACCTCAGCCCCGGCGGCCTGGTCGACCGGATCATGGAGGAGATGTACGGCGACGAGCCGCCGCTCGGCATCCCCAAACAAGTGCTGGTTCCTGTGCTCGCCGACGACACGTCAACCTACGAAGAGTGGCTCACCCACTTACGCGGCTCACGGGTGCAGATTCGGGTGCCGGTACGCGGTGACAAACGCAGCCTTCACGAGACAGTCACCCGCAACGCCAAGGAAGAGTTCACCCGCCACCGACTGCGTCGTGCCTCTGATCACAACAGCCGGAGCCGGGCGCTGACCGAGTTGCAGGATCTTCTCGGCCTGCCCGAAGCCCCGTTGCGGATCGAGTGCTACGACATGGCCCACATGCAAGGCACCGACTACGTGGGGTCGATGGTGGTGCTCGAGGACGGCATCCCCAACAAGCGCGAGTACCGTCGATTCAAGGTCAAGACCGTCGCTGGCAACGACGACTACGCAGCGATGGAAGAGGTGCTCACTCGTCGTTTGACCGCTTACCTCGAAGAGCGGGATCAGCCGGTCAATGAGCGTGGCGACCGTCCAGGCAAGTTCGCATACCCGCCCCAATTGCTGCTCGTCGATGGCGGCAAGGGCCAGTTGGCGGTGGCCGAGCGCGTCGTTCGCGCGCTCGGCCTGTTCGATGAGATACCGATCGCATCGCTCGCCAAACGGTTCGAAGAGGTCTATCTGCCCGGCAGCGGGCTGCCGGTGAATGTTCCCCGTGGGGGAGAAGCACTTTTCATGCTGCAGCGAATCCGTGACGAGGCCCACCGCTTCGCGAACACGTTCCACCGCGAACTTCGCGGCAAGCGAATGACCAAGAGTTCACTCGACGACATCCCAGGTCTCGGTGATAACCGCAAGGTTCGACTGTCCAAAGAACTCGGCGGCGTGAATGCCGTGAAGAAGGCCTCGCTCGAGACCCTCAGATCATTGACGTGGCTACCTGACAACGTCGCCGAGACCATCTATGCCAAGTTTCACGCGGCCGATCCGGAGCCAGGGTCAGAAGCAGAGACGAACCCCGGCTCCACGTGATCAGTGTGACGCTGAAACCGACGGCTCGGAGTCGATGTTCTTCTTGTTCTCTCGCAGGCTCATCACGATCGCGATCGTCAGCATCAACACGATGACGGCGAGCGACAGGTAGGTGTTCAGGTGCACCCAGCGTGACAGCGTCATCTTGATGCCCACGAACACGAGGATGCCACCGAGCGCATGTGACAGGTACTTGAACTTCTCTTTTGCGTTGGCCAAGAGGAAGTACATCGCTCGCAGACCGAGGATCGCAAACGCATTGGACGAGAGCACGATATAGCTCTCGTTGGAGACAGCGAGGATCGCTGGCACCGAGTCAATGGCGAAAATGATGTCGGTCGCCTCGATCACGACGAGCGCAGCGAACAGGGGAGTGGCGGCTCGCTTCGCGTTCTGCTTGGTGAAGAATTTGTGGCCGTCGAACTCCGTCGTCACCGGCATGATCTTGCGCAGCAGAGTCAGGCCGTGGGTGGCCTCTTCCGCCTCATCCTGGTTGCGATGGAGGAAGATCTTGACGCCGGTGTAGATCAAGAACACACCGAAGATCAGCAACACCCACCAGAACTTGGTGATCAGTGCGGAGCCGAGCACAACGAAGATCGCACGAAGTGCAAGCGCACCGAAGATGCCCCAGAACAGAACTCGGTGTTGATACTTGAGAGGGATCGCCATCGACGTAAACAACAGCGACCAGACGAACACGTTGTCGACACTGAGCGACTTCTCGATCAGGTAGCCACTGATGTACTCACCGAACGCGGCGCTGCCGAACTGGATCGCAATGAATACCGAGAAGCTGAGCCCGCAGGCAATCCAAACGGCCGATTCGGTGAAGGCCTCGCGCGGTGACGGTTCGTGATCGTCTCGGTGGCGGAAGAGGTCGATCGCAAGCATCGCCGCGATGAGAACGCCGAGAAACGCCCAGGCCCAAGCGGGCACGTCGAGATCGACGAAGCTGTCACGGCCTGCAGCGAGTATGGATGGCATGGTACGAGGTCTCCTGTTGGGCGCAATGGGGCACCGTTACAGGAGGTCTTCCCCGCCTCGACACTTCTGAAACCGTTCGTCGAGGTGACATGCCGGACCAAGATCGCTTGGACGTGTTGACGACATGTCGTTGGGTGGGGTACTCCCCTCCACTGTCCGAACTCTACCGGACGCCCGGGCTCTACCGTACGCTTGGCTTCATGTCGGCTGACGAACTCTGGGAGACACATGCAGAATGGTGGATCGACGGATTCACCGACGGCGCGGACCCCGAGTACGAAGAGCAGATTCTGCCGCTGGCTGCGAGCGAACTTGCCGGTTGTCGACGGATCCTCGATGTTGGTTGCGGAGACGGTCAGGTCAGCCGGCTAGCGGTCCAGATCGGCGCCGACGTCGTGATTGGTGTGGACCCGACGTGGAACTGTGTTTCGGTCGCTCACACGCGTGGAGGGGGAGCATCGTTCGCAAAGGCTGGCGCTGGCGCATTGCCGTTCGCGGACGGGTCGTTTGATGCCGTCGTGGCCTGTCTGGTCTTCGAACACATCCGAGATGTCGACGATGCAATTGCCGAAGTGGCCCGAGTGCTCGAGCCGGGTGGCAGGTTCTGCTTCTTCCTCAACCATCCACTGCTGCAGACGCCGAACAGCGGCTGGATCGACGATCAGATCCTGGACCCGCCGGAGCAGTATTGGCGGATCGGGCCGTACCTGGTCGAAGATGAATCGCTGCAGGAGGTCGAAAAGGACGTGTTCATCCCGTTCATTCATCGTCCGCTCGGCCGCTATGTCAACGCGCTTTCATCGAATGGGTTGCTGCTCGAGCGGATGGAGGAGCCTGCGCCGCCAGCCGGATTCATTGCGCTCGCCGAGGAGTACGCGGCGGCTTCGACGATTCCGAGGTTGCTCTATCTCCGAACTCGAAAGCTGGTGGTCGGGTGACTGACGTTCTCGTCATCACCGGTCTGTCAGGTGCCGGCCGGTCGAATGCTGCCGATGACCTCGAAGACATCGGATGGTTCGTCGTCGACAACTTGCCGGTCACCTTGATCGACAAGATCGTCGAACTTGGCAGCGTTTCGGGCGCGGTCGGAACGGGCTTTCATCGCCTCGCGCTGGTGGTCGGACCTACAGCCGACCAGTCTGCAGTGGTCACTGAAATCCGCAAGCTTCGGGCGAGCGGGAACAGGGTTCGCGTGCTCTTCCTCGACGCTTCCACTTCAGAGTTGGTCAAGCGCTACGGCAGCACGCGGCGCAAACATCCACTCGATGACGGCGCTGGAATGAGCCTGACGATCGAGCGCGAGCGAGGTTTGCTCGAGCCGGTCAAGGCCGAAGCGGATCTGGTTATCGACACAACCACTCTCACGGTTCACCAATTGAAGGCTCGAATCGCCGCTGCATTCGCGAACGAGACCAACGATGTGTCGATGCAGACGGCGATCACCAGCTTCGGATACAAGCAGGGCATCCCGCTCGACGTGGATCTCGTGATGGACGTTCGGTTCCTGCCGAACCCGCACTGGGTCGACGAACTTCGATCGCTCACTGGGCTCGACGAACCCGTGCGCAGGTACGTGATGGAACAGCCAGCGACCGCAGAGTTCCTCAAGCGCTTCGAGGACCTACTCGACCTGCTCGTGCCCGCCTATGCGGTTGAGGGCAAGAGCTATCTGTCGATCGCGATTGGCTGTACCGGTGGACAGCATCGTTCGGTCGCAATCACCGAGGAATTGGGCCTATGGCTGCGCAAGCAGGGCTATCAACCGCGAATCACCCACCGCGACATTCCAACGTAGGGCGGCAGGCTTCGCAGCCGGTCAGCCGTCGCCGCCGGCGAACATCTCGCCGTCGCCGACGAGGCAGACGATGATGCTCTTCGGAACAGAGAACATTCCCGATACATGAGCGAGATCGGCAAATGCCTTCACTGCTGAAAACAGGGTGACGAGCGATGCCCGCAGCAGCTGATCGGCATCGGTCCAAACAACTGCGATCCGTTGTTCACTTCGGTCGGCGAATGCGAGCGACATCCAGTCGGACGCATCGTCCAGGGTGCCGGCGGCCTCGTCGTCGGGACCCGGAATGTCGCGTTGCATGCGAGCCAAAAACGTCGCTGCGTCGATCACTCCGGCGCCGTCGAGGCGAACGACCACGTATCCGGCGTCGGCGAGTGCGTTGACGAGATCGGGCAGTGACGCCGACGGCTCGCAATTGATCCTGCCGAACAAGCGCGGTGGCTTCGAGCGATTCGTCACGTGTTCGCCAGCAGTACAAATTGAGGTAGATCAACCTCTCCGTAGTGGGTCCATGTGTAATAGAAACGTTGACTCTTCGTCTCTTGCACGATCCGTCGCAATCCGTTGCCCCTGTCGTTGGCGGGTGCAGGAACGTAGTACTCGAGGTATGTGCCGATCGCCGGGAGGCCACGGTGACCGTTGCCGTACCTCTCCGCCCACTTGCCGACCTCGTTAAATCCGTTGATTGGCCGCCACGCCGAATTTGTCTGAATCGCCTTGAGGGTCCTCTCGATCGACTTTCGCTCATTGGGTTCCCCGTCGCCCTTGAACGCCCCGACCTTCTTTTCGTCAATCCTTGTCCAATTCAACGCGAGGCGGCCGTGATCTGCAAGATAGGCAAGAACGAGAAACTCCTTCGCTTCCTTCATGATCTCCTTGAGGAGTGCGGCCATCTGCACCCAGGGCTTGTCGTCCAGCTTCTCAAAAGCGATCAATTCGCCGACCATTTCGAACAGATCCTGGAAGGGAAGGTGGTTATGCTTTTCCGAAGCGGCTTTGGCCCGGTTGTATTGGAAAATTCCCGAGGACTTCTCCTTCGAGTACCAGGTTTCCGCCTCCAGAGCCCTTGCCGTCGCTTGCGCCTCAGCGTTTGCCTGAGCTTGCGCCTCGGCCTGAGCTTGCGCCTCGGTCGCCGCTGCCTCCTCGTCGCTCACGGCTTCAGGCTCCACAACTGCCGCGTCGACTTCGCCGCCACCCGCGAGTTCCGCTTCGCCGCCCCCCGCAAGTTCTGCGGCCTTGGCTTTGGCCTTGGCTCGCTTGCGCCGTTCACCTCGAGTTCGTTGGACGGTTTCGGTCGAACCGCTGGAGATCGCGACCGTTCGTTGCAGAACATCCGCCGACTGCGGCTCCGACGTTTCGATTCGGCTCCGGTCGGCAAGCGCCTGGTCAACCCTGGCGGCCACGTCGTCAGTTCTGCTCACGGAACGGGTGTCGTTCCTGCTGATCAGTGGCTGCGTCAAAGGCTGCCCGCGGCTCAGCAATGCAACGGTGGCCCGGTTGCCAATTGAGCGCTGGAGCTTCGCAACGAGGTGGAGTGGCCGTTGCCGAGCAGGTGCCTGGGCACCCTTCGTAGAGTGCGCGGGCGCGACCTTGGGCACCACGGCCGGCGCAGAGTTTTCAACTGCCATGGGCTACCTCGTCGTCACAGACTTGGCGTGAGAATAGCGGCTGTCAGTTGTATGCCTCAACCATGCTGGAACGAAGGCGTCAGAATGAGAGTTCTGGGAAGGTCTCTCCGTCGCCGACGAGGCACACGATGATGTGCTTCGGTCGGGAGAACTTCATCGCAGCCACTTCTGTGATCATCGTGACCCCGGTGAGCAACGTCTCCAACGAGGATTCGAGCAGCACGTGGGCGTCGGACCAAACAATGGCAATCTGATCGTCGTCGACCTTCGAGAACAACTGCCACAGCCAGTCGGCTGCAGCATCCCAGTTCCCGGTCGAGATGTCATCGGGACCCGGAAGGTCGAGCTCCAGCTGACGCAGAAATGAGGCCTTGTCGCGCACCCCCGATCCGTCAAGGCGAAGGACGGTGTAGCGGCCGGCTTCGAGCGCTTCGATGAGGGCGCTGCCAGATGAAGTGGCTGCGCAGGTGATTCGTGCGAATCGCTGGGCTTTCGATCCCTGGCTCATGTCGTCAACAGAATGAACGGCGGGTCGCCCTGCTCGCCGTAGTGGGTGGAGGAGTAGTAGATCCGGCCGCTGGTGGTGTCTTTGACGATCCGTCGGGCACCGAACTTGCGGTTGCCGGTCTCGGCGCGGACGTAGTACTCCAGGAATGTGCCGCCGGCGGGCAGGTAGCCCTCGCGGTCTCCGTAACTGACGCCCCACTTGCCGACATCGCCGAACCCGTTCGTGCCGCACCAGGTTCCTTTGCCGTTGATGGCGTCGACTGCCTCCTTGACGGCGGCCACTTCGTTCTTGTCCTTGTCGCCCTTCACCGTCGCCATCTTCTGGACCGGAATGGTCGATCCGTCCCAAGCAAGTTGGCCCTTCACGGCCAGTGCGGCGAGGTTGATCAACCGAGCAGCTTCATTCCAGATCTTGGGAAGCAGCGCAGCCATCTCGAGCCACGGCTTCTCTGGTGCCTGCGTACTGTCCAGGACCCTGATCTCGTCGACGAAACCTTCCATGATCGTCTGGTCGATTCGAGGGAACGGGGTCGCGTCGGTTCGAGCCTTCATTCGCAGCGCCATCGTTGCGCCGGATCGCCCGAGGTATGTCGCTTTGGCCTGGGCCACGGCTGCCGCCTGCTGCTCAGCCGCAAGTTTGGCAGCGGCTTCGTCTTCGGCCTTCTTGATTGATTCTGGGGTCGGGCCAACCTCTTTTTCGGGGACTACTTCCTCGACCTCGTCCTCGACTTCTTCCTCTTCGACAACCTCTGGGACGACCGGGGCAGGTCCGCCACCCTTGGGCTTGCGCTTGCCGCGACGCTGGATGGTGGCACCGGCGTCGCTGGAGACGGCGTCGCCGGCGACCGAGATGGTTCCAACGGCGGTCGTGCGTTGGACCGCTGCTCCCTGTTGGATCGTGTGGGTCAACTCGTGCGCCATCAATTCTTGGCCAGCAGCCGACGAGGTGTCAGGTGCGCCGCCGTGGAAGAAGATGTCGTTGCCAACCGTGAACGCACTGGCCTGAATGCTGTCGTTCAGCGCGTCCGACGCGGCGCCGGTGTGAACCTTCACACCACTGAAGTCGGCGCCGATCGCGCCTTCCATCGTGCGTCGAATCGTGGGTGCCAGGGACTGACCGCCGCTGCGGGCGTTTTGGATCAGCGTCTCGGTCGCCGTATCGAGGTCGCCGCCGCGTTCGTCCACGACGGCTCTGCGTTGAATGGCTTGGCGCTGAACGCCGTGATCAACAGTCGCGGCAGCTGGACCATCCGTCGCCGGCGCCCGGCCGCTGAGCGCGCGGACGACCTGGCTGGCGACGTCATCGGCTTCTTGTTCGTAGCGGTCGTTGCTCGCGCCGACCTTGAGCTTGGCTTGCCCGCGGTTCAGCAGACCAACGGTTGCCCGGTTGCCGATGGTTCGCTGGAGTTCGTCGACCCCTTCGAAATGCTCCGGCGGGGTGATCTTCTCGGTCTTGCGCTCCCGAACGGGCGCCACTCGAGTTGCGACATCCGTGTTGTGACTCGTGGCCATCTCACTCCTGATCGCTGCGTTGTGTGAGTGCCCGATCATAGCCGTGCTCAACGCACCCCTACCGACTCCGACCAAGGATGGCCTGTCATCAGTCCGCCCGCGCCGACTATGGTCGAGGCGCATTTGCCCGCTCAAAGGGCTCGGTGCCTGACATCTCTCGGAAAGGACGCGTCAACGATGACTGTTCGCGTTGGTATCAATGGCTTTGGTCGAATCGGCCGCAACTTGTTTCGGGCCGCCAAGCTGCGCGGCGCAGACATCGACTTCGTGGCGGTGAACGACCTCGGGTCCCTCGACACGATGGCTCATCTGTTGAAGTACGACTCCGTTCTCGGCATCCTGCCCAACGACATCAAAGCGGTCAAGGACGGCATCAAGGTGGACGGTGACGTCCTCAAGGTTCTGCAGGTTCGCAATCCCGCCGAATTGCCGTGGGGAGATCTCGGCGTCGACGTGGTCATCGAGTCCACCGGCATTTTCACCGATCGTCCGAAGGCGGCGCTGCACCTCGACGGCGGCGCGCCCTACGTCATCGTCAGCGCCCCATCAAACGGTGCCGATGCGACATTCGTGTACGGCGTGAACCATCAGGACTTCGACCCGAAGCTCCACAAGGTGATCTCCAACGCAAGCTGCACCACGAATTGCTTCGTGCCGATGATGAAAGTTCTCGACGATGCGTTCGGCATCGAGAACGGCCTGATGACCACGATTCATGCCTACACCGGCGACCAGAGTCTTGTCGACGGGCCACACAGCGATCTGCGCCGCGCTCGTGCTGCCGCAATCAACATCATCCCAACCGGCACAGGCGCCGCTCGGGCGACGGCGCTGGTGATGGAGAGCATGAAGGGCAAGCTCGATGGAACGTCGCTGCGGGTGCCCGTACCGACCGGCTCGATCACCGACTTCACCGGCAACCTCAAGAAGTCGGCCACCGTCGCCGACATCAACGCAGCGTTCAAGGC
>JANOQU010000034.1:0-9055 GCA_031422355.1 Actinomycetes bacterium | reverse complement strand
CGGTGCGGGCCGGTTGTATGCGCTCGAATTGGTGACCCGCCTCCGCGACGAACTGTTCGCGTTCGTCGCCGCCGGCAAGCCCGTCATCGGTATATGCAACGGCTTCCAAGTGCTCGTCCGCACTGGCATGCTGCCAGGCGGTGATTGCGCCGTCGCGCTCGGGAACAACAAGAACGCCAGAGGCGAACCGATTCCCTTCGTCTGCGACTGGGTGACACTCGAACCCGTGTCTCGTCGCAGCATCTGGACCGCTCCACTTGCCGACAACGGCGACTGGATCGAATGTCCGATCGCCCACGGCGAGGGTCGATTCACGTGCTCTGCCGAGACGTTGGAGGCGTTGACCGCCAACGACCAGATCGCGTTCCGCTACACCAGCCCGAATCCGAACGGATCTCTCGATGGGGTTGCCGGGATCTGTGACGAGACCGGCCTCGTGCTCGGAATGATGCCTCATCCGGAGAACCACGTCATCGCCCGCCAACACCCTCAATATGTCCGCGGCCATCGCTTCGGACTCGCCACAGCCCTCTTCAAATCCGGCGTCGCCCACGCCGCTGCCCTCTAGAAGGATCACACCAATGACAGTTTCCACGTTGCCAGCACCGTTCACCGATGTTCACCTCGACTTGCCCGACCGTCGTGTCGGCAAAGTTCGGGTGTCGTACGAACTCCCCGACGACGAGCGACTATTCGTCACGACCGATCGCCTGTCGGCATTCGACCGGATCGTTGCGGCCGTCCCCTACAAGGGCCAGGTCCTCAACGAGCTTGCGGCCTGGTGGTTCGCCAACACCGCCGACATCGTCGCCAACCATGTGCGCGGCGTTCCTGATCCCAACGTGACGATCGGTGTTTCTGCCCAAACACTGCCGGTCGAGGTCATCGTGCGCGGTCACATCACCGGTGTGACATCCACGTCGCTGTGGAAACGCTACGCCGATGGCGAGCGGGTGATCTACGGCTACGAATTGCCCGACGGTCTCCAACAGCACCAAAAGTTGGACACCGCAATTATCACCCCAACGACCAAGGCCGAAGGCGGTGCGCACGACGAGGCACTCACGTGCGCCGAGGTGTCGACGAGTGGTCTCGTCGAGCCGGAGCTATGGGCTCGTGTTCAACACGTTGCACTGGCACTCTTTGCGAGAGGGCAGGAAATCGCCGGCAACGCAGGCCTGATCCTGGCCGACACCAAATACGAATTCGGGCTCGACCCGGACGGGCAACTGATCATCATCGACGAGATGCACACACCGGATTCGTCACGCTTTTGGGTTGCGGCAACCTACGAAGAGCGCATCGCCAACGATCAGGACCCCGAGAGCCTCGACAAGGAACCGATCCGCCGAGCGTTACTGGAGGCTGGGTATCGCGGTGATGGCGATACACCGGATCTCGGAACCCAGGTCGTGGCCGAGACGTCGGCGCGATACATCAACGCCTTCGAGCGTTTGACCTGCCGCACATTTGTGCCCGGTGTCTACCCGGTCGAGCCGCGACTGATCGAAGCGCTGCGTCGGGCTGGTGCACTGTGAGTCAGTCCCTTCCAACCGCCACTGTCACGCCGATCGTCGTGATCCTGATGGGCTCCGGCGCAGACCGCGAGCACTGCGCCAAGATCGCCGCTGTTCTCGAGTCCCTCGGAGTCGACCACGTGCAGCGAATCGGGTCGGCCCACAAGACCCCGGAACACGTGCTGCAGATCATCGACCAGTACGAAACCGGAGATCGTCCGGTCATCTGGGTCACCATTGCAGGCCGCAGCAATGCGCTGTCAGCATTCGTCGACGCAAAGGTCGCATCGCCGGTGATCTCGTGCCCGCCGCTGAGCATGCCAGAAGACGTGTGGTCGAGCCTTCGGATGCCGAGCGATGTTGCACCGTTGGTCGTGCTGGATCCCGCCAATGCTGGGCTTGCAGCCGCCAAGATCGCGGCGCTGTTCGACCCCGCACTTCGGCAACGGGTCGCGAGCCACAAGGCTCACGAAGCAAGCAAGGTCACCGCTGCCGACGAGGAGATCCGGAATGCTTCCGTCTGAACCGAGTGCGACCCCCGTGTCGATCAGATCCTTGACCGATGACGACACGCCGCACGAGGAATGCGGAGTCCTCGGCATCTCCACACCGCATGGCGACGGCGTCGCCCAGATGGCCTTTTTCGGCCTGTTCGCACTCCAACACCGTGGCCAGGAGGCCGCTGGAATCGCCGTCAGCGACGGCGTGCGCGCCCGAACCCATAAAGACGCAGGCCTGGTCAGCACGGTCTTCACCCCGGAAGTACTCGCTCCTCTCACCGGGTATCACGCGATCGGTCACACCCGATACAGCACCACCGGTGGCTCGACACTCAAGAACATCCAACCGTTTCTCGTCGAGACGATGCACGGCACGCTGGCAGTAGCCCACAACGGCAACCTCGTCAACGCGACCGCTCTGCGCGATGAACTGCTCGGTCGAGGGTTCGGGCTCAGCGAGACCAGCGACACCGAGGTGCTCACGCTGATGCTCGCCGCCGCCGGCGGTCGCACGTGGGAAGAACGAATCGAGCGCACGATGCCAGCCTGGAAGGGCGCGTACTCGATGGTCATTCTCGCCAATGACCGTGTGCTCGCCGTGCGCGACCCATGGGGTTTCCGTCCGCTCTCGGTCGGGCGATTGCCACGAGGTGGATGGGCTGTTGCATCCGAGACGTGCGCTCTCGAAACGCTGGGCTGTGTCGACATCAGCGAAGTCCTCCCCGGCGAAATCGTCACCCTGATGGGCGCCGAGATCCACCGTCGGCGGGCGATGGCCCCCACCGAGGTCGGCGCCCACTGCTCATTCGAGTTCGTGTACTTCAGTCGTCCTGACAGCGAGTGGGATGGGCGCAACGTGCACCATGTTCGCCAGCGTCTCGGCGAGCAATTGGCCGAGGAGTGGCCAGCCGACGCCGACGTCGTCGTTCCGGTTCCGGACTCCTCGATCCCCGCAGCCATTGGATATTCGCGCCGCAGCGGTCTGCCGTACAACGACGGCCTGATCAAGAACCGCTACATCGGCCGCACGTTCATCGAACCGACCCAGGCAATGCGCGAGCGCGGCGTGGCGCTGAAGTTCAATGCGCTCGGCGCGAATCTTGCCGGCAAGCGGGTGGTGCTGATTGACGACTCACTCGTGCGTGGTACGACGGCCGGTCCGCTGGTCGCATTGCTGCGGAATGCGGGCGCAACCGAAGTGCACATGCGAATCACCTGCCCGCCGATCACCCATGCGTGCCACTTCGGAGTGGACATGGGCCACGACAATGAACTGATCGCCGCCCACCTGTCGGTCGAGGAAATCCGTGCGCGGATCGGTGCCGACTCACTCGCGTTCTTGTCGCTCGACAGAATGATGCTGGCGATCGACAGGACGTCGGGCTACTGCAACGCCTGTTTCACCGGGCGATATCCAATCGAGGTCAGTGATGCCCAGAGCAAGCTCAATTTCGAGGGCGTACTGGCGTGACCGATTCGGCAGCGAAAGCTGACATGCCAGTGGACATGCCAGTGGACGTGCTGGTCGTCGGCGGCGGAGCCCGAGAACACGCGATCGCGTGGACCGTCGATCGGTCGTCGCGATGCGGTCAGCTCTTCGTCGCTCCCGGCAATGCCCTCACGCCCGGTCAACGAGTCGCCATTGCCGCCGATGACGTCGGCGGCCTCGTCGCGTTCGCGACCGGGCACGAGATCGACCTCGTCATCGTTGGGCCAGAGGTGGCGCTTGCCGCCGGGCTCGTCGATGCCCTGACAGCGGCCGGGATCACCGCGTTCGGACCGACGGCGGCAGCGGCCCGCCTCGAATGGGACAAAGCCTTCACGCGCCAGATTGCCGACGAACTCCATCTCAGTTCGCCGGCGTTCGCCAGCTTCGATTCGGCCGATCAGACCGACGAAGCAATCGACTGGTGGCGCTCACTCGGTCGCGACATCGTCGTCAAACAGGTTGGGCTCGCCAGCGGCAAGGGCGTTGCCGTTCCGCTCGACGACGAATCGTGCGAGGCAGCGATTCGCTCATTCTTCAACAGCGGCGGCGTGGTCCTGGAGGAACGGCTGCAAGGTCCGGAGTGTTCATTGCTTGCGTTCTGCGATGGCAAGACCGCCCGACCGCTGCCATTTGCGCAGGATCACAAACGGCTCGGCGAAGGCGATACCGGCCCAAACACCGGCGGGATGGGCGCGTATGCGCCGGCACCCGTTCCGTTCGACGCTGACGCCCTCACCGTGCAGTTCATCCAACCCGTTGTGGACATGATGCAGTTGCGCGGCACGCCGTTCATCGGGGTGCTGTACGCCGGTCTGATGTTGACCAGCGATGGCCCGAAGCTGTTGGAGTTCAACTGCCGCTTCGGTGACCCAGAAGCACAAGTGCTTCTCCCACTGCTGGAGTCCGACCTGATCACGATCGCTCTGGCGTGCTGTGCCGGCGAGTTGAACCGCACTCCGCTGCGGATACGGGACGGGGCCGCGTTCGGCGTCGTCGTGGCTGCACCGAACTACCCGGCCCCCGGACCCGGTCTGTTCGCCGACGACGCACTCATTCCTACCGGAACCAACGGCACCTCGCTGATCTTCAGGGGAACATCGGGTGGTCGCGAATACACCGCCGTCGGTGTCGGCGAGTCGCTTGCGGCAGCGCGTTCGCGCGCCTACGAACTGCTCGACCGGACAGCACCGACGAATGGCCGCTTTCGTCGAGACATCGGCTGGCGCGCCAACGGCGCCTCGTTGTCGTCATATGCCGCCGCCGGCGTCGACATCGATGAAGGCACCCGTGCCGTCGAGCAGCTCAAGGGAAGTGTCGAGAAGACCCACACGTCATCGGTTCTGGGCGGAATCGGGGCATTCGGTGGCACGTTCGATCTCGCCCAGATCGTCACGATGAACAAGCCCGTTCTGGTCGCCTCGACCGACGGCGTCGGCACGAAAGTGGAGCTCGCGGCCCGAGCCGGCCGTTATGACGTACCTGGCCAAGACATCGTCAATCACTGCATCAACGATGTGCTCGTGCAGGGCGCGAGGCCATTGTTCTTCCTCGACTATTTCGCATCGTCGTCGATTCGCGCCGAGCAGGTCGCCGCGGTCGTCAACGGCATGTCGATCGCATGTGCGGCCGCAGGATGCGTGCTCCTCGGCGGCGAGACAGCCGAGATGCCGGGTGTCTACATGCCAGGCGCATTCGACGTCGCCGGAACGCTGGTCGGCGTCGTCGAGAAGGATCGGCTGCTGCCGCTCGACACGATCGCACCCGGCGACGTCCTCGTGGGCTTGCTGTCCAACGGCCCACACACGAACGGCTATTCGCTACTGCGCAAGCTCTTCGAATGGCTGCCGCTCGACGCCCGCCCGGCACCGCTCGACCGCCCGATCGGCGATGCCTTGTTGATGCCTCATCGCAGCTACCTCACTGCACTGCAACGGGCACTCGCCGACCACGGCCTGATCAAAGGACTCGCCCATATAACCGGCGGCGGGTTGATCGACAACGTACCCCGTGTTCTGCCAGCCGACTGCGACGCAAAGATCACATTGGGTTCCTGGCCGATGCCGCCACTGTTCCAACTCGTCGAGCAGGTTGCGACCGGGCTGGCGACCGAAGAGTTGTACCGAACGGTCAACATGGGCATCGGCATGGTGGTCGTCGTCGATGCAGATCGCGTGGGTGAACTCCGAAGCTGCATCAACGAACCAACATGGATCATCGGTGAGGTCGTTGCTGGTGACAAACGGGTTCAGCTCGCGTGAGTCAGGCGGCGGTCGAGCGACCGCGAGTGGTTGTGCTCGCAAGCGGCAGCGGCTCAAACTTCCAGGCACTCGTCGACGCATCCGCGTCCGGCGTACTCGCGGCTGACATCGTCTGCCTGATCACCGACCGACCAGATGCCTTCGCCATTCGACGCGCCCTTCATGCTGGCGTCGATGTCCGGACCGTCAGCCGGGCCACCGGAGAGGATCGACGGGACTACGACGCTCGGTTGGCCGACGCCGTCGGGGCCCTGCGACCCGACCTCGTGGTCCTTGCGGGATGGATGCGACTCCTGTCGATGAACTTCCTGGGCCGGTTTCCGGAACGAGTCGTGAACCTGCACCCGGCGTTACCGGGCGAGTTCCCCGGGACGAACGCGATCGAGCGAGCCCTCCAAGCTGCCCAGAGTGAGGGCCTGCGCCGGACCGGCGTGATGATCCATTTCGTTCCCGACGAAGGAATGGACGATGGGCCCGTGGTCGCGTCCGTCCAGGTGGCCATCGAGGCCGACGACACGATCGAAAAGCTCGCTGGACGGGTGCACGCCGCCGAACACGCGCTGCTCGTCGAAACCGTCAATCAACTCGTTCGCGGTCGCCCGCGCCGGTCGCTATCCCCCTGAATGAGCAGCGGCCAGTTCGGCCAGCTTGTTCGTCACGGTCCAGTTCCGAGCCGTCGCTTGGACGGCCAGGTTCCTCCAGACCGTCGGCGTCAACTTGGTGACTCCGGCACCCTTGGCGTAGCGGATGAATACGTCGTCGCCGATCACAGACACCTCATCACCTGTCGACGCAGCCGCTGATTCGAACGCAGCGACGGCCGCCGGCGTCGGCGATGCCTCGAGAAACGCTACGTGCAGTTTGGTCACCTGACCGTCGGCCCCAGAAGCAACGAGAAAAGGGTTCGACGAACAGACTTCGGCGAGCAGATCGGCACTTCTGATGACGGCAGTGATCGAGAGCCCGAGATTCTCTGTGATCAGCGCCTCGACATCAGCCTTGATCAACGCAGCGGATTGTCGTGAATCGAAGATCACGTTGCCGGATTGGATGTAGGTCACCGCATCCGGATACCCACCGGCCACGAAAGCCGCACGGAGCCGGTCCATCGTGAACCGATTCGCGGTTCCGACATTCACCGCCCGCAAGAGTGCGACATACGTCGTCATCTCCGAATTCTCGCGCACCGAACTGATCTCGAAGTCGGTTCAGCTCCGTAGAAGATGCATGACGGCCGATCCGCGACACGTTGCGCTCACCGAGGCGTTTCGTTGTAACCGAACCGCCATCTACGCGCTCGCCCGGCGCATCTGTGGTGACGATGCCGCAGCCGACGTGACCCAAGAGGTGTTTCTCAGGGTCTGGCGACGGCCGGAGTTGTTCGACGCCTCGCGCGGTTCGATGCGTCAGTACCTGCTCACCCTGGCGAGGGGCGTCTCGATCGATCACCTTCGGCGAGACGTGGCCCGACGTGCCCGTGACATGCGCGAGATGTTGACAGAAGGCTTGGCCAATCCAGATGGAATGCAACGGACAATCGAGCGAGAGAGCGCTCAACGAGTCGTCTCTGCGCTCGGCGGGCTCAATTCTCCAGAGCGAGAAGCGATCATTGCTGCGTTCTACGACGACATGAGCTATCGAGATGTTGCGTTCAGACTCGGCATCCCAGAAGGAACAGCCAAGTCGCGGATCCGACTCGGCCTCCAAAAGATGCGATCCGAACTCGACGACCTCCGCGACTCGTCGATCTATGAGTCGTCGCAGCCGCTGTCTGCCAGTTGAGCAGGTGCCGCCCTTCTGTCATCGCGGCCTGCGCCGCCCGCCCGCCCGCCCGATGAGACGGAACACGCCCTTGGTCCTGCCCTGTGCCAAGGGGTGACACGATGCGGCACCGAGGGCGTGAAATGTCCCAAAACGAAGTCGCACGAAGACGCGCGAAGTTGCACGAAGTTGCACGAATTTCCGGAAGCGGAGGGACACCGATTCGACCCCTGCCCGTCAACGATCGGTCCCCGGATCGGCAACGCCGACCCGGGGACCCAATGTCAATCGAACGAATTCACATCAGTCGGCCGGATCAGCTCAATCGACATAGGCAACGACGCCCATCTCCTCCATGTCGACGCCGGCAATTTCCAGTTCTTCGCTGACCCGGATGCCGCCCTTGGTGAGCGAGTTCTGGATCTTGAAGAAGGCGAAGGCGATGCCGAGAATGACCGTCCAGATCACGACGACGCCCAGCAATTGGGCCAGGAACTGACCGCCGTCGCCCTTGATCAAACCCTCGATACCGGTGGACGTCGAACCATTCCAGCCAGCCCCGTACTTGCCGTTGGCGAAGATACCCACGCACAGAACGCCGAAGGTGCCGCCGATGCCGTGAACCGCAATTGCGCCCACCGGATCGTCGATGCCCTTCTTCTCGATGAACAGTGCGGCATTGATCACCAGGATCGCAGCGACTGCACCGATGAGGGCGGCGGCCCACGGTGCGACGAACGCACACGGGGCCGTGATGGCTACAAGGCCAGCGAGCATGCCATTGATCATCATGCCTGGGTCGGGTTTGCCGGTGGTCGCCATCATGTAGTACATCGCAACCGTTGCGCCGACGGCGCCTGCGATTGCAGTGTTGGCGGCCACGGTGGCGAACTGGACGTCGGTGACAGCGAACGTGGATGCAGCATTGAAGCCGAACCAGCCGAACAGCAGGATGAAGCAGCCAAGCTGCGCCATGGGTATGTTGTGGCCGGCGATCGTCTTGGGTTTGCCGTCCGCGCCGTACTTACCGATACGAGGCCCAAGAACGATCGCACCAGCGAGGGCGGCAACGCCACCAACCGCGTGAACCACACCGGAGCCGGCGAAGTCGACGTAACCGGCTCCAAGGCTCATCGTGTCCCAGGACTTGGCCAGCCAGCCGCCGCCCCATGTCCAGGCAGCGAAGAGTGGATAGTAGAAGGCACCGCAGAACAAGCCCCAGATCGCGAAGCTCTTCCACTTCCAGCGTTCTGCCATCGACCCCGTCGGAATCGTCGCCACGGTGTCCATGAAGGCCACCATGTAGAAGAAGAAGCCGAGAAGCGCTGGGGTTGCTCCGTCGCCGAGGTGGTTGTATGCCCAGTAGAAAATCCCCGTCGTGTCTCCACCGACTGCGGGAAGGCCGTCGCCGTTCATTGGGGTGTTGAGCCCAAAGGCGGAGTAGCTGAAGCCGGCGAATGCGAGCGGGAAACCAACGAACAAGAAGCCGACGAAGCCGAGGCCGAAGATCGCGAAGTTCGAACTCATCAC
>JANOQU010000033.1:0-8011 GCA_031422355.1 Actinomycetes bacterium | reverse complement strand
GACACCCGGCACGACCCCCGGCACATCGGTGCGCGATGACGGCGGTTGGGTCGGCGGCGAACCGGAGTGGTCGTCCGCCGATGGCAGCGGAGAGGGCAGCGCGTCTGCAATGGAATCGTCGCCGGACATCGTGCCGATTGCAGATGGTGGTGGCATGGCTGCCGAGACCGCCCCGTTCCCGGTCGGCGGCGCTGAACCAATCGAAGGTGACGCCTATCCGGCCCCTCCGACGTACCCGGACACAGCGGAACTTCGAGCTGGCAATGTCGATGACAACGCCGACTTCGTTGCGTTCGTCGAATACCTCGATCGGATCGAGTCACTCGGCATTTCGACCAGGCCATTCGATCCGACCGGACGGATCGTGGTGAGCGTCCGTGACGCTGACGGCCTTCCGGCAGCGGGCGTGGAGGTTGCTGTGACCGGCGCGGAGGGGGTTGCCGTCGCCACGATCCGCAGTACCGCGAACGGTTCGGCCCGCTTCCTGCCGACGCTCTATGGAACCCCCGAGCAGACCTATACGTTCACCGCGCTGGGGGTGAGCCAGTCGGCCACGCCCGATTCCGTCGTGACCCTGACGGTCCAGGCGATTGACCGATCGACGGCTCCGGTCGCCCTCGATGTGTTGTTCCTGCTCGATGCGACAGGCTCGATGGGCGACGAGATCGATCGACTGAAGACCACGATCGACACCGTTGCCGGGCGCATCGCAGCGATGGACACCGAGCCGGATGTGCGGTTCGCGATGACGATGTACCGCGACCTCACCGATACCTTCGTCACGTCGACCTACGACTTCACCGGCAACATCGATGACTTCCGCGCAGCAATCGAAAAAGTCGTCGCAGAGGGTGGCGACGACTATCCAGAGGCCCTCGACGAAGGCTTGGCCGAGGCCCTCGGCACGCCGAGTTGGCGTGATCCGGCCACGACGATGCAACTCGTCTTCCTGGTTGCCGATGCCCCGCCGCAGGTCGCCCGTCAAGTCGACACGACCTACGTCCAATCGATTACTGCTGCGATCAGTCGAGGGATCAAGGTTTTCCCGATCGCGTCGTCGGAGAGCGACGACCAAGCCGAAGCAGTGTTCCGCCAGATCGCCCAGGCAACCGGTGCCAGGTTCGTGTTCCTTACCGGGGGTGCCAACGGCGCCGCCACCGGTCCGGGCACCGATATTGGCAGCACCGACTACGAGGAGTTGGCGCTCGACGATCTCATCGTGCGATTGGTCAGCGAAGAACTGGCGGCATTGACCGGAGTCATGCCAATCGAACCAACCGGATCGACGGATCCAACGATCCCGACATCCAACCCAGATGGCCAATAGGGCGACTCGCCCTCGGAGTCAGTTGTTCGGACCCATCAGTCTGAACTGAGCGCCGGTCGGATCGGTGACGACAGCGAGGCGGCCGTAGGGCGAGTTCTCCGCAGCCTCGACGACGGCACCGCCGAGCTCGATGGCTTGCGCAACCGTGGCGTCGGTGTCTGCGGTGCCGAAGTAGATCACCCAGGCGGCGGGTTGACCCTCGGCCAGATCGGTTGCGTCCATCACACCCGCCAGCGCATCGTCACCACTGCCGAGCGTGGTGTAGCGAAGCTCCGGTGCGTCGCTCATGACTTCGGTTTCCCAACCGAAGACCCGCTCGTAGAACGCGACTGTTGCCTCGTAGTTGCGGGCGTGCAGCTCGAACCAGTTTGGTGTGCCCGGCTCACCGAGCACTGCGAAGCCCTTGTGGAGGCCCGGCTGCCACACGCCGATCGTGGCACCGCCGGGATCGGCAACGATCGCCATCTTCCCCAGTTCCATCACGTCCATTGGCTCGACATAGACCATTCCGCCGTTGTCGGCCACGGCCGCAACGGTTGTGTCGGCGGCGGCAGACGCCAGATAGACCGACCACGTGTCGGGTTGCCCGCTGGCACCGTCGTTCTTCATCGCACCGGCAACGGGCAAGCCATCCTTGGCGAAGTTGACATACCCGCCGTACTCGTCGCCAGCACTCTCCGACGTCCAACCAAAGAGTTCGTTGTAGAAGGCCTGGCTGGTATCGGGATCGGTGGTGAACAGATCGATCCAGCATGGTGCACCGTTGGGTGCAGAATCTCGCTGTGGCATTGGGTGCTCCTTTGGTTTGGTCAGTGGCGTGGGGTCAGGAATCGACTGAGTATGACGAGATCCTGCAATTCGTCGTTGCCATCTCGGACGTGGTCGACCAAGACAGCTTCGCGACCGAATCCGAACGACTCGAACATCGCGATCGGCCCAGCCCCGATCGCCATGACTTCGACCGTCAGCTTTTCGGTCCCGAGTTGTCCGGCCAGTTCGACACCACGATCGACCAGCGCTCGTGCGAGACCTCGGCCTCTGGCGCTCGGTTGAACGACACAGCGCAGTTCTGCAACGTGGCTCATCCAGCCGGTGCCGGGCTCGATCGTGACCAGGCCGACCAGGTCGTCACCTTCGAACGCGCCGATCCGCCGAGCGAGGGTTGCGCGGGTCCATCCGGCCACCGATACCTGCGAGAGCAATGATCGATCAAGGAATGCGCGCTCGCCGATCGGGATTCGGGCCGCGAAGGCTTCCGCTTGAGGGCGGTGGTCGACGGTGAGTGCTCGGAGATCCACAGATCTGGATACTAGGCACGACGGGATGCGAGGATGGCCCGATGACGGGCGATCCACGACCACGATTCCATCTCGCGATGCCGGTCGACGATCTCGACGCGGCGCGTGACTTCTACAGTCGAACCCTCGGCTGCGAGCAGGGTCGCAGCGCCGACACCTGGGTCGATTGGAACCTGCGCGGCCACCAACTGGTCACCCACCTGGCCCCGGCGCGCGCTGAACGAATCCACAATCCGGTCGATGGACACGACGTTCCTGTCCCGCACTTTGGCCTGATCCTGTCGGTCGCGGAGTTCCACGCACTCGCCGAACGGTTACGTTCGGCGAGCGTGCCGTTCGTGATCGAGCCGTATGTGCGCTTCGCCAACGAACCGGGTGAACAGTGGACGATGTTCTTCTATGACCCCGCCGGCAACGCGCTCGAGTTCAAAGCGTTCGCCGACGAGGCCCAGATCTTCGCTGTCTGAGCGAGCAGCCCGCCGAAACCGTCAGCCGAAACCGTCAGCCGTCGATGATCACCGTGTCGGTGGAACCTCGGCCGAACGTCTCCGGGGCGTACATCTCCTCCGCCCGAACCGGAGGCACGACGAACGTTCCGGGCGTGGTGGCGCGGGCAACGTAGCTGTAGTCGTACGTGCCGGCTGACAGGTAGGTGGCGAATGCCTCGGCCCGATCGTCGCGGATGTTCTGATGATCGAACCATGTCTGATACCACCAGGAATCGCTCCAGGCTTCGCCGCCCGAGTCCCCAAAATCCTCCGAGAATTCGGGGTCGGCCGGAATGTCGGGCGTGGTGGCGAGCGCCGGGTTGAGGATCTCGAGACCGGCCGGCAACGGGTCGATCAGGGCAACGTGGGTGCGTTGGCTCTCCGCCACCATCGTCAATCGAACCCGAACCGAAGCACCAGCCTTGATGTGCCATGTGCCGTCAGGGTCTCGAGTCACGTCGGCCGGGTCGTCCACGGCCTCGTAGGTCCGAGCGACCACGAACCCACGATCGAGCGGGTCGAGAACCAGATCGGTCGGCGACGTGCGAAGACCGATCCGGTAGTAGAGCCGACCGGTGCCGACCTTGTTGATCGTCAGGTCGCTCGTGCCACCGGTGCTTCCAGCACTGATCAGGTCTGCGGTCGGGATGGTGATCCGAACCCTGTCCGTCGACCGTCCGACGAACGACTGCTCTCCAGCGAAACGCTCGCCGAGCCAGACCTGGGCGACGAAATCGGGAGTCTGGTCCTCATAGGTATCGAAGTAGCGCTTCAGCGCAAGCAGGATGAACGAATTCTCCTGGATGTTGTCCCACCTACCTTTGGTCTGGCCGGCGAGTAGTCCTGCGACCACCTTGGGGATCAGGTCGCTGTCCGGGCGCTCACGAATGAGGGCATCCAAGATCAGTCCGTCGGTCCGGCGGTCGGAGCGCAGCGTCAGATAGGCATCGTCGCTGACAGCACTCGTAAATGTGACAGCGCCAGCGGTGTCCACAGCAATGTTCTGGATGATCCGTTCGATCGCATCACCGGTTGCGGGATTGTCGACCACCGGCCACAACCATGCGATCGCGTCGAGGGGGAGATCTTCTCCCCGATCGTCGAAGAGCGCTTCGGCCTTGCCGGAGTCCTGGTCGCCAGCGAGCATCCGCACATTGAGCGCATAGGCGCCGATGCTGTCGCGAGCCTCTTGGCCGTATTCGGACGGGATGTACTGCTCGATGTCACGGAGGAAGAACAGCGCAGAATCGAGCGCATATTGATCGACCGAGAAGCCACCATCTCGGGCGACCACCAGCGCATGAGTGGCCTGAACCGAATTGAACACATCCGACCGGCGCCCTCGCTCCCAGTACGGGAAGCCGCCGTCACCGTTCTGCAGCCCGATCAGGCCGGCGATGTCGGTGGTGACGGCGCCATCGAGCGCCGCCGGACGCGGCAGCCCAGGTGCGTCGAATGCGTCCAGTACATCGCGCAACGATGCGATCGCGAGTATCCGTGACGCCATCGCATCAGTGCTGCGGTACGGGTATTCGCTGATGTAGAGCACGGCATCGGTCAGCGCTTGCAACGAGGTGGACGAAGTCGTGACATCGAGGCCGCCGAACTGAGGGATCACATCCGTCGGGGCGGCCACTGGTTGCAGGGTCGCGCCTTCATCGATGACGCCGTATGTGGCAAACGCCTCGGCCGTGGCCGGCGTGTAGACGGGCAGTTCGATCGTTGCCGCATCGGCGGCATCGCCACTCGCGGCGGCGACACGGAATCGTGCCGCTCCGGCTTGCGCGGCGGATACCGCGAATCGCACCTCGACTCGGTCGTTGGCGGGCACTGTCACCTGCTGACCCGCCAGATTCTGGCCAGCTGGATCTTGGCCATCGTTTCCGGCGACAGTGAGGTTGTCTGCCTGCAACACGACGTCGACAATCATCTCCTGATCCGTCTGGTTCTGGACGATGACCGGCAATTGGAACGTGTCGCCGAAGTTCAAGAACCGTGGGGCGGACGGCCGGACCATCAGGGGTAGGCGAGCGGTGATATTGGCCTCGGATGATCCAAACTGGTTCTCGCCAGCCACGGCCACGACCATCACCCGGTAGCGGGTCAGGTTGTCAGGCAGCTCCACCTCGATCGTTGCCTGGCCGGCTGCGTCGGTGATGACGGACGGCTCGAACACTGCGAGCGCATCGAAGTCGGTCCGGACCTCGATCGAGCCGCCGGTGCTGCCTCCGGAGGCCTCCGCAGCCGGGGCATCGAACGCGGTGCTCGAATTCTTGTTGTCGCCGTCCACAGGCGAGGTCATTGGCAAGGTATCTGCGCTTGATTCCTCGGTCGCTGCCGCCGTGGTTTCTGCCGGTGCGTCCGTCGATGTCGACTCGTCGTCGCCGCTTCCAGCCGTGAGCCTTTGCGGGTCATTGAGGATGATGCTCTGTCGGCCGTACTGGGCGGCGAGGTAGTAGGGCAGACCGGTGTAGAACGTCGCGAGGGGATCCGCCAGTTCGAGATTGCTCAGCGCGAGTACTGCTTCGTCGACGACCACCACCGCGAACTCGCTGCCCGCCACCGGGTTTCCTTCGGCATTGGTCACCGTCACGTCGACGGCCGTTGAAGAGCCCGGTTCCAGTGTTTCGGCTTGCGGCTCCACGCTGACCGACAACGAGCGAGAGTCGGTAGAGACGGCCAATGCCAACTGGCCGACTGCGAACGCGGGACGAAGCGGCCCGTCAGCCACGGGCGTGCCGTCGTCGTTGGTCCGCTCGGTCGCACCAACGACCTCGATCGCGACGCTCATCGCCGGAATGTCGGCGTCGGTGATCGGTACCTCGACGATCGCCGAGCCCTCGACGACCGGGAACGAACTTGTCGAGGTGATACCGCTGCGACTGATGATCAGCAGTCCGGTTCCTGCGTCGAAGGGCGATTGGACGAGCAGTTCGGCCGTCTCGCCGGGGTTGTACTCGGCCTTGTCGGGCACGATCGTCAGCGACTGCTGCTCCACCGTTCGGCTCGGTACGGCATCGGCCCCGCTGACCCAGCGGGTGAACTCGGTGCGGCTGGTGCGGTCGCTGTCATCGACCACCGATGCCCGAATCGTGTACGTTCCGCCCGTCTCGGTGTCGAACGTGCACGTGACTGCCTCGGCAGCGGAGGTGACCTCGCATGTCTGTGGGTCGACATCCTGCACAGCCCACTGGCCGTTCTCGAAGATTGACTCCTGACGGCTTGCGACGATCGTTGCGACGCGACCCGGCACGGCGGCTCCGTCGATGTCCGACACGATCACCTCGATGTCGAGTGGTTCACCCTGGCGGACGAACGTGCGGTCGCTGCGAAGCCCGACATAGAACGACGCGGGATGCACGAGCACGCCTGTTGACGATGCCCACGCCTGGCGGTTGATGTCCGTGACGGTGGCCTGGGCGTTGACGGTTGCGGGAAGTCCGGCGAGGTTGTCGGCCAGTCCGTCAGCCTCGATCTGGAGATAGTGGGTGCCGTTGGAATCGGTGGTGCCTGCGAACTCGGCAACGCTGGTGCCGACGTCACCGCAGCATTCGGGTCCACCGGGGTAACCGCCGTAGTAGCCGTCGTTCGGGGAGTAGCTGGAGTAGATGTCGCCGAACCACCACGGGCTCCAAAGGCCGAACTCGAAGTCGTCCCAGCCTGGGGGCGAGTACGTGGCGGACGAAGTCGTGACCTGCCAATCGACGGGTGCAGCACCCAGCGGCCCACCGGCGTAGTAGTTCGCGTCGACTGCAACCGTGACGGGCTCGCCGTCGAGGTATGGCCCGTCGCTCTCGTGGCGGGCGTTGACTTCGAACTCGGGTCGGCGAAATTCCTGGACCTGAAAGCTGTGTCCGTACTCTGTGTACTGCAGTTGGTCCACGCCGTTGAGGGTGAGCCGAACGTAGGCATCGCCGAGGTTCGTACCGAGCGGGATCTCGACAGTGAAGTCGAAACCGCCGAGCGGGTTGACATCGGCGTCACCCGACGCAATCGAGTTGCCCTGGTTGTCGGTGACGTCGAAGTTGACCGTTGCGTTCGATCCGACGAGGCGGAGCTGGCCGTCGGTGGCAGATGTCAGCCGGCGGGTCCAGCCCTTGATCGAGACGGTCTCGCCGGGGCGGTAGACGTGGCGGTCGTCGAAGACATACCACCGCGCTTCGTCGGGTTGGTCCCAACGTTGCCAAGAGCCCCCGTAGACGCCAGCTGGAAGCAGAGCAACGTCGTCGCCGTTGGTTGCCACCAGTGCAGAGGCGTATTCCGAAGTCAACGTCATCGTCGCCAACCCGTCGCCGTCAGTGGTTGTTGCGGCCGGCTCTGCCATCAACGATCCGGACTCGTCGAGCAAGCCGACGGTCACGCTGGAGGCCGGCGAACCAGTTGTCAGATCGGTTGCCCAGACCCGCAGTTCGTCGCTGTCGGTGAAGACATCCAACCCAAGCGATGTTGCCTGGGCCCAGGTCGCCGTCGGGCGGTTCTGCCAGTACTCCTCACTGTTTTGGTCGTACTGCTCGGTCGTCTCGACAAGCAGCACGACATGGCCGTACTGGCCGTCGATCAGGTCCGACAGATCGACAGACGTTTCGGTGATTCGGTCGGGCTCACCATCGACGTCGATGATGGTGTCGAGAACGGTCGGCCACGGCGGCTGCTTCGGGTTCCGCTCGCCATTCTGGATGACGTTCAGGGTGTAGTCGATGTAGTCGGCCCAGTCGCTCGGCTCGACGGCAAAGGCCCGGAGACGGAAGTCGTCGTGGTTGACGGTCACCACCGGCAGCGCAGGCTTGTCCGCAAAGGGATCGAGGGTGGTGAAGGGCTGGCGGAATTGGGCCAGCATTGGTTGCGCGGACCCGATCGTGATCGTGCGGTCATCGTCGTTGCCGAGTTGTTGGCCATAG
>JANOQU010000032.1:0-2812 GCA_031422355.1 Actinomycetes bacterium | reverse complement strand
TCGGGTTCCAGGATGTCATCGTCGATGGCTGCGAGCACAGCCGTCGCGGTGCTCTGGCCCGGCTGGATGACGACGGTCCCGATTACCGTTGCACCAGAGACCGTGGCACCGTCGAGGGTGATGTCGGTGGCCGGGTCGATTGGGTCGAGTCCGCCGAATCCCGCGGAGACCGAGTATGAAACGCTGATCGGCCGCTCGACGGCTCCTGCGGTGGTTCGTACGAATCCGAGGTTGATCTGCTCGCCTTCGGTGATGGTGGCTGCGGGCTGGATGACTCCGATCACTGGTGTCTCTTCGTTGTCGATGATCGTGCCCTCCGCAAACGCCGCGCCTTCCGGGTCCGCTGCACCGACCGGTTCTCCGATCACGATCCGATAGGTCTCGTCGTCTTCGAACACGTCGTCGTCTTGCGCGCTGAGCGCGATCCGCACTTCGCCGGGATCGTCACTTGCCAGGTTCGTGTCGATAACGACACTGTCCGACGTGACATCGGTATCGGTGCCCGGTGTGACGGCACGCACGCCGGTCCCGACGATTGTGTACGGCACCGTCACCACCGCACCGGGCGCAAAGTTGTCCACCGAGAAGATGACCTCGATCACATCGCCCTCGGTCGTCTCGGGGTTGGTGATCGAGACGCCGACGGTCGCAACGGGCGGCGGTGTGGGGTCGAAGATGGTCGCAAGCGCAGTGCGATTGCCGACCATGCCCTCGATGACCAACTCGACCGCGAACACTTCGCCGTCGTCGAGCACATCGTCAGTCAGCGTCGGAATGCTGATCGGCACGGAGAGCTGATTGGCCTGGACCTCGATGTGGCCGGCGAGTTGCGGCTGGAAGTCGGTGAACGGATTGGCAGGAGTGGCCCCGAGTAGGACGTCATTGTCGACGGTGGTGACGAAATCGACCGTCACACCCGACGGTGTCGGGCTGGGGAACGTGAGGGTGAACTCGGCGTCCTCGCCCTCCGTCACAGGATCGGTCGGGCCGGTGAGCTCGATCCCGAAACCGAGTTGATCGTCCTCCACGATTGTCAACGTCGCGACGGCAAGTCCGCCGACTGTGACGAAAAGCGTCTCGTCGCCCTCGGGAATCGCATCCTCGATCGTCGAGAGCACGAGCACTCCACTGAGATCGACGAACGCAACTGGCGACGCGAGGTCATCGAGTTGACCGGTGATCGGCGTGAGCACGACTGGGTACGTGATCGGCACCTCGGAGGCGCCGCTGAATTGAACGGAGAACACAGCGGGGTCGCCTTCCAACACCGAGACGCTGGCCAAGGTGGTCGGCACAGGTGCGCTGTTGTTGTCCAAGATGGTCACACCGATCGTGCCGGTGACGTCGAACGGAGCCGGCGAGCCTGTTTCGGCTTGGACGAACGAACTGAAGACGACCTCGCCGGTTTCGGTCCCTTCGAACACGTTGTCGCCAGTCGCCTCCAGACGCACCGTCTGGTTAGAGAGACCGGGCGGTGCCGTGAAGTCGATCTGGGACGCAACGACATCGTCGGTCTCGATTGGTTGGTCGCCGGTTCCACTCAGGCTGGAGGTCAGCAGCGCATTGCCAGCGGTCGGGTTGTTGACACTGAACGAGACGGTCGTACCGTCCTGGTTCTCGGTGATCTCCAAACCATCGGAACCGATCGTGACCGTCGGGGTGGCATCTGGGCAGGTGGTGTTCGGGGTGCCCTCGTTGCGTTCGAGCAGGACCAGCGCTGGAAACGACGCCGGGTCGTTGGCGATCTCCCAGAGCGCTCCGCTGACTTCGTTGTTCTCCCTGATCGAGAAATCGACGTTCACCTCGGTCGCGGTCGCGTCGTATCGCACCAACTCCAACGACGTGTCCAGCGATCGCGGGTTGAGGAATTCGTTCGTCACCGCGAGGCAACCGTTGATCGTCACGTTCGGGCCGGGCAAGCTCGATGAGGCCGGCATCGGCCGCTGCGAGACGTTGGATCCGGATCCGGGAAAGCCGGTGGGCCGGCGGACGGCGTCCAACCCTGCGTTGAAAGCGTCGATGAAGACGCCCGATGATGGACGTTGCGATTCAAGCGCGCTGACAAGGGTCTCGCCGTTCAGGGTCAGATCGCCACCGTGGAGTCTGATGCCCCGACCGAGCGAGGCTCGCTCCGTGATCACCAGATCACCAGCCAAAGCCTTTTCCAAGTGGGCGTCTTCGTGAATGAACAGATGGTTGATCTGAAGATCGGCCGCAGAGCTCAGGGATCCAGTCATCGTCGTGACATGGAACGTGTCCGGCACCTCGAACCCGGCGCCATCGCTGCGGACGATGAGCTGCCCACCGAGTGACACGTTCTGAACGGTGATGCTCTTGAACAAATCCAGAGTCCCGTCGACGACCAGTTCGCCGAACTCCGAATTTGCGTCGATGAAGCCGGTTGACGTGCGATCGATACTGAGCCGGCCGATCTGGTGCGTCGTGTCGGCTGGTGGGTTGAAGACCGAAAACTCGACGACGTCGAACGATGCCACGTCGAGCTCACCGACGCCGTCGTAGGTTCCGTTCGCCAGAACAAGTGAACCCGAGTGATCATCGGCCGAATTGCCGACGATCCGTCCAAGGTTGTCCAACCTGCCCTCGACTCGCAATCCGTTGGCCAACAGCGTGGCTCCGGCCTCGACCGTGATCGTGCCGTTACCGAACAATGTCGAAACGTCGGGTGAAGATGGCTCCGGGTTCATCAAAGCCCCGGCTTCACGACCAGCCTGGACGATGCCATTGGTCCGTAGCGAGAAGCCGGCTGCCACGTAGACACCGCTGATGTAGGTCAGATCAGAGACGGTGAGGT
>JANOQU010000031.1:0-3168 GCA_031422355.1 Actinomycetes bacterium | reverse complement strand
GACAAGGCGGGCGCCGGCGGCAGCATCACGAGCTGTCTGTTTCCTGCTGATTCGCGTCTCGGCTTGACACTGCTCGGCACACTTGCGCTGGCGCCCGCCTTGTCCGTGACGTAGTTGTAGTTCGAGGCGTCACAGCGCAGGATCGACCAAGGCTGGTCCCACGCGAACACGGTGCGGCCGAGCAAGCTCGGGCCGAGCAAGATGCCGGCGACAATTTCACCGACGACACGCGGCTGGCCGATCCGCAACGCGAGCGCTCCGACCAAGCGGGCCACGATCAGAATGATGACGATGCCAACGAGCAGAATTGCAACACGATGGTCCGCGGGTAATGGTTTCGGCACGGTGTCCCCCCTTGCTGTCTTTGCGACATTATGTCACGTCTGCGCACGTGGTCTTGACGAGGACGTGGTGGGACGTGCTGGGACGAACGACGCCCTTGGTGCCGATGCGTGTCACCCCTTGGCACGCATCGGGAACAAGGGCGTGAAACGTGCCACACAGACTGAGCGAGGCGCCGGTCAATTGAGTCGGAATGAGAGGATTTGAACCTCCGACCCCCTGCTCCCAAAGCAGGTGCGCTACCAAGCTGCGCCACATTCCGTAACGCCGGGAAGCCTATCGGGCGGCCGTTGCCAACCGATCGACGGTTTTCAGGAGGCGTTGCACGTCGGCGTCGTCGATGTAGCGGGCGAGACCAGCGCGCACGACTCCGCCGGAGCCGGACAGACCGAGTTGGTCGACGACTTCGATTGCGTAGTTATGGCCGTCCCACACGGCGATCTGGTCGTTCGCGAGTGCCTTCGATATTGCGCTCGGCTCGATTCCGTCAATCGTGAAGGCAACGGTCGGGGTGCGGTCATCGAGGCTGGCTGGTCCCCAGATCCGAACCCCCCGAATGGATTGCAGCCCGGTCAAGAGGGGAGCGAACACCTCGCGCTCTGCAGCGGCGATCTGGTCGAGACCTTCCTCGACCAGGAATCGTGCCGTAGCCTCGATTCCGGCGATGCCTTCGAAGTTCGGCATGCCCGTCTCCAGCCGGCGAGGGCCTTCGTTGTCCGACGGCCGCACCTTGAAGACTGGCAGCGACTGGAGCACTTCCGGCTGCATCCACAGCACGCCGGAATGCGGCCCGTACCACTTGTACGGCGACGAGACCAGTGCGTCGCAACCAAGTGCGGCGATGTCGATTCGCAGATGTGGCGCGAGTGCGACGGCGTCGATGTACACCCGGGCACCGACGGCGTGTGCCGCATCGATGATGGGCTTGAGATCCGGCACCGTGCCGAGCAAGTTCGACGCCCCGGGAAGAGTGACCCATTTCGTTCGTTGGTCGATCAGCGCAATCACGTTCTCGACCGGAAGGGTTCCGCTCATCGGGTCGAATTGGGCCAGCACGTGCTCGGCGCCCGCCTGCGCGCATGCCGCCATCCATGGCGCGATGTTCGCGTCATGGTCCAAGCGGGTGCCGACCACCCGGTCCCCAGGGGACAGGGTCTTCGCGATTGCTCGGGTCACGGCAAACGTGATGGAGGTCATGTTCGGCCCAAAGACGACGCCGCGTGGGTCCGCATTGAAAAGTCGGCCGACCGCCGATCGAGTCCGGTCGAGCAGGGCATCGCACGCATCGGCGGATTCGAAGTACCCACCGCCGCAACCGTTCAAGCCGCCTGACAACCAATCAGTCATTGCCTGGATCGAGACATCGACCATCTGGGTTCCGGCTGGAGCGTCGAACCTGGCCCAGCCGTTGTGCACGCCAGGGAATCGGTGTTTGAGCGGGGGAATCGTCATAGCCGCAGCTTGCCAGACCGAAAGCTTGCCAGCGCCGCTCCGGCCGAGACTGCCCAGAACCTACGAGACCGCCGACCGCGGTGGCGATCGACGGTCTCGTACCGGGTTCCCGCCGGAGGGTCCCGCCGCCCGGGGGGGCTGGCGGCGGGCGATTGTGGTGCGGCTGCTTTAGCCGCTCACCGTGATCGTTGCGGCCATGTACGGGTGGATGTCGCAGACGTAGGCGAACTCGCCGGCGGTCTCGAACGCGAACTGAAAGGTGTCACCCTGCGACAAGCGCTCGCTGTTGAACGAGTCATCCTTGGCATTCACGCTATGGCCGACGCCGTCGTCATTGGTCCATGTCACGGTCGTGCCCGCCGCAACCGCCAACGTCGGGGCCTGGAACGAGAAGTCCTTGATCGAGACCGCATCACCGCCAGCGGGTGCAGCGCCGCTGGCGACTGTGGTCGTGCTCTCGCCGGTCACTGTCGATTCCGTCGGCGCAGCTGCCGTCTCGGCCGAAGCAGCAGTGGACGACCCGTCGTCACTCGCCGCTGATACACCGAATCCAACGGTGACAACTGCGGCAACCGCAGCACAAACGCCTGCAAGCGGGATGCCCAACGATCGGTCGTCGACGGCGAGTGCCGGGATGAAGGTCAGGCCGATGAGCACGATCGCTGTGATCTCGACGAAGAGGGCCAGACCTGCTTGAGGTGACGGTTCGAATCCGACCTCTTGGAAGTTGAACAGCCCACCGTCTCGCCGGCTCAGGATGAACGCGATGATCGTGCCGCCGGCCACGCCGATGCCGGCCAGGCGCACGAACCACTCGGTGCGAGCTGCGACGGCGGCGGCGACAACGGCCGAAGCAATCGCGTTCAGCATGAAGCTGCGTCCGATGTCCGGGATGGATCGATAGCCGAGATTGAAGTACAAATCGAGATGGACGAGCCCACCGATCAGCAACGCGATCGCAGCAGCGATTCGCAGGATTCTTCCAATGCTCATGTCGTCGACTGCTTCCTACACGCTCGCTCGATGTGTGGTGTACGTCACCGCACCGGGAACGGATGAAAGCTGATACGGCGGAGTCGTGGAATCGGTTCACCACGTCTCGGTGTCCCGGTTGCGAAGGTGCTTGCTGAAGAGTGCCCCAGAGGGATCGATCCTGCAAGCGCGAGGCTCGATCTCAGCGCTTCTTCGATGCGATCTTGGCAAGGCGTTTGGCTGTCTTGCCGCTGGCGGCGATCTGGCGACCATCGAGATCGCCGATCTCGACGCCGTTGTTGAACAGCACGCGGTATCGCTGCCAGTTGAAACCATTGGCGAGCAGGATTCGGCCTTCGGTTCCTTCTGGCACCGCTACGAGGTCGGTGGTCGACGTCACCC
>JANOQU010000030.1:0-2826 GCA_031422355.1 Actinomycetes bacterium | reverse complement strand
TGTACCGGCGTCACGCTGGAGCGGCTCGTAGCGTCGCACGACACCTCATGCAGTCACGAAACGACGCCGATGACGTTGTCAACGATGCGTTTGCGGGGGTTATTGCGGCGATCGGAAGGGGGGCGGGCCCGCGAACCAATTTTCGCAACTACCTGATGGCGTGCGTACGTAACGGTTGTAACCAACGTGTCCTCGCGTCCAGTCGGACAGTCAACACGGACCCGAGCGGACTTGACCAGCGCCATACAGGCGTGTTCGAGGATGCCGAGCAGTTTGGCGAGTCAGGCGTCGTCGCTGCAGCCTTCTCGTCCTTATCGGCGGACTGTCAGCGCGCACTGTGGATGACAGCGGTCGAGCAGCGGACAGCGGAATTCATTTCCCGTGAACTCCGGCGGCGGCCGACTGTCGTGACGACGTTGACCAATCGATCCAGAGAAGCGTTCACAGAGGCTTACCTCCGCGAACACCAGCAACGTCTGTCGGCACCTTCGTGCGAACGAGTGAGCGCCAAACTCGCCCACTTCATTCGTGGTAAAGCGGGTGATGTCGACACGGCTCGGGTTGAACATCACCTGGCGCAGTGCGCCGACTGCACCCGGGCCGTCGAAGAATTGCGCAAACCCGATGCTTCGCTGCGCTCCCTTGCCTCGCCAGCGTCGATCGTTGGTTCTGCTGCCACGGTTGAAGGTGCAGCGCCGACCGCTGGTGTCCGAAACGGCCTCGGTCTTGTTGGGCGGACGGCTACATTTTGTGGGAAGGTTTCGTTGGCCAAGGTCGCCGTGCTCGCTGCATTGGTGGTGCCGACAGTGATTCTGGCCAACGAGTCGAGCCGATCTGACGGCACGCTCAGGGACCCACCGTCGGCCCTCGCCGCCGAAGCCGATGCCGCCGAATCACCTGAGCGCGACGCATCAGTACATCCAGAACCGCTTGCCGACCTTGGGTCCTCGACCACACTCGCCTCGCTACCGCCCGTCGATCCGACCGTGGCTGTCGGGGCTGGCCTGACTCCGGCCGGGGTCACTCCGTCGACGTTCGCCGCAAGCGTGACTGCTCCGTCAGGGCCGGGCGGTCCTGGCGCAGGGGGTCGTTCGACGCCGGTTGTGACGACTCATTCCCCGGTTGTCACGCAACCGAGCCGGCCGCCAGAAGAACTCGACGCCGGTCAGGCGGCATGGTTGTCTCCGGCACCTCAGAGCCCGACCACGATCACAAACGTCGCGATTCCGCAAACCTCGGTCGCGCCAAGCATCGCTTCTCCAGTGGTCTCCGTTGCGACCGTCGCGGCGCCAGTCGTCACGTCACCGGCACCTTCGACGACGGAAGTTTCGAACCCAGCGATCGCGGTCCCCGCCGTCACTATTGCGCCCGTCGTGGTTCCCTCGGCGACCGTACCGTCGGTGACTGTTGCGCCATCGGTTGTCGTGGCTCCGACGGTCGTACAGGTTGTCGCCTCTGAGCCGATTGCGGTCACGCCGTTGACGATTGCGGAGCTTCCGCTGCCGTCGCTGCCGCCGTTGCCGTTGCCGAAGTTGTCGAACCTGTTCGATTCCGGCAACGAATCCTGAGCTGACGCGCAACCTCGCTGGGAAGCGAGGTTTGGCAGCCGCCGAGGTCGGGTACCTCCTGGGTGTTCGACCGCCGGTATCCGGCGACAATGAAGCTCAAGGATCGATATGACACTCACCAACAGCGTTCAGTCTTTTGCACACGATGCCGCGAGCGCGGCCAGCGACCTCGGTAGCCAGGCGGCTGATCTTGGAAGTCGCGCTGCTGACTTCGGCGCAGACGCTGCGTCTGCCGTCGCCAGCGCCGCGACGAATGTTGCGGGTGCCGCCACCCATATGGCCCATTCGGTGACGAAGAAGTTGCCGAACCTGACGTCAAAGCGCAGATCCACCCCATGGGGCTTGATCGTCGGCGTAGGCGTCGCCGTCGCAGGCGCATTCGTGATGTTCCGGCGTCGCGCAACGGCCGCATCGACGTCCGCAGAAGCGGCGGAACCCACCAGCGTCGCGCCCAATTTGACGACTTCCGAAGGAGTGCCTCCAACGGCAAACGGGGTCCCCAAGGCACAGGTCGCCAACGCCTCGAACTAAGGGGATCCGGTAGGCTGGTGACATGTCAACCATCCTCCAACGGATGCCGCTTGGTTTCCAGTGGCCGACGATCGATCCGTTTCTGTTCTGTGTTCACCATCTCGATTCGTATCCAGCCGGCACGGCTGCACTGGGCCCGGCTGCATCACTGGAGGGACGTGACATCGGATCAGATTTTGTCGGGATCGATGGCTGGCGGATGTATCACGGCAGCGAGGTGCCCGGGTTTCCACAGCACCCGCACCGGGGCTTCGAGACGGTCACCTATGTGCGTCAGGGCATCGTCGATCACGCCGACTCCCTCGGTGCCGCAGCCAGGTACGGGCGCGGCGATGTGCAGTGGCTGACCGCAGGCAGCGGCATCGTCCACTCGGAGATGTTTCCGTTGCTCGATGCGCAGGCGCCGAACACTGCAGAGTTGTTCCAGATCTGGGTCAACCTTGCTCAATCAGACAAGATGGCCGATCCGTACTTCGAGATGCTCTGGTCGAGTGACATTCCTCACGCAGCGGCCGAGGGTGTCGATGTCACGATCATCGCCGGCACGCTGCAGGGTCTGACGCCACCCGCGCCGCCGCCGAACTCGTGGGCGACTCGAACCGACAGTGATGTCGCAATCTGGCATGTGGTGATTCAGCCAGGGCGATCGTGGATCATGCCGCGAGCAGCGTTCGCGGAAACGGTACGCACGGTCTATCTGTTCGCTGGCTCGTCGGCTGACTTCGAT
>JANOQU010000029.1:0-20063 GCA_031422355.1 Actinomycetes bacterium | reverse complement strand
TGCGGCCGGCACGTGAGCGCCGCCGTAATAGACGTTGAAGAACCACATCGAGGGCCGGTTGTCGATGACTGCCCTCTGGAGAGTGACCTCGCTCGGCAGATGGATCCACCGTTGGATATCCCACAATCGCTCGGCGTTCTCGATAGCTCCCGCCGACTTGGTGACAGCGAGATGACGCACGTACTGCCAGATCCCGTAGAGCGTCATCACGATCGCGAGCTCGCGAACGACGACGACCGCAACGTTCAGTCTCGGGTTCTCAAATCGACGTGCGACGAGGACGAAAAGCGCGAACACCAGCGCCATCTCGAACGCGTACCGATACGGCAACCACATCGTGGCGATCGTAGTGGGCTACTCGGCTGCGGTATCGCCGCTCGCAGAACTGCGGTCGAGGTCGAGCGACGCGGAGTTCATGCAGTACCGCATTCCGCTCGGTGCGGGGCCGTCGTCGAACACATGCCCGAGATGGCCTCCACATGCTCTGCACAACACTTCGGTGCGAGTCATGAACATCGTCCGGTCCGTGACGAGCGTGACCGCCTCGGCCGTGACCGGATCCGTGAAGCTGGGCCAGCCCGACCCGGATTCGAACTTGGTGTCCGAGGTGAACAGTTCGGCCTGGCAGCCGGCACATCGATACACCCCGTCGTCATGGCAGTCGTAGTACTGGCCAGTGAACGCTCGCTCGGTTCCCGCCTTGCGCAGCACCGAATACTGCGCCGGCGTCAATTCGTTGCGCCACTGCTCGTCGGTCTTGACGACGGTGGGCTCTGGGACGGTCTCTGATCCTTTGCGCTTCATGTCCCTACTGTGCCCACCAATCTGGATTTGTTACAAGCGACGGCGACTGAGCCGGACCATTGACGGTCCGGCCGCCAGAATCAGATGGCAGGCCAGGTTCTGCAGCTCTTCCCGGCCGAGCAGAATGTATTCGCACCGTCTGTGCAAACAAGAATTCATTGACATATATTGCCCTGGATGCTAGAGGTTGGTGGGGGAAGTCCCGATTGCTGAAGGCTTTGGCACCGGCTCTGACTAAAAGTTGCATGATGAAACTACAGACACTTCATTCGAGATGGTTCAAGGATTTCACACTCAGACGGTGGAGCGCGATGAGGCTGCTGGCCGTCGGACTCTTGCTTGCCAGCGGCATCGCGGTCCGCTCTGCGCCTGTGGGCGCTCAAGTCGAGGATGCTGAGGAGGCGGCCGAACTAAAGAGAGATGCGACGGAGTTCGCCAAGGCGGAAGGCATTGGCGAGGCGGACGCGATCGAGTTCTTCGGTGACGTGTCCGCGTCGGGTGGCGACCATCAGGCTAACCAATTCAACATAGCGAACGATCCCAAAGAGCATGCTGAGGACAAGACATCAGGCGGTACACCTACGCACAAAGTCGTTGAAGACATAGTTCCGTCGGTTTGGGGCACGCAGCCAGTAATGAAAATCGGACAGTGGGCCAATAGCACGGCGACTACATTCGGAACGGTGGCCGGAATTGGCACTGTTTCGTCTCCTGGACAGGGTTTCTGCGCTCCCGGCTCTTACACCGGTCTGCTTACCACCGCGCAGATTAAGCCGGGCGATAGTGGCGGCTCGATTCTTGCATTGGGTGCAGACAATAGGTGGAGGGCCGCTGGCACGGGCAATCAGTCTGTTTCGGGCCAAGCGCGCGGTAGCTATTTGCCATGGATTCCTGTCGGGTCTTTCGGCCCAAGTGCTCACTGGTGCACTCGGGTCAACCCTTGTGGTGCGTACGATTAGTGCCCTGCGATTCTGGACGCGTCTTCTAGCTCTGTCTCTTTTCGGCTTGTGCGCAATGGGCGGCTGTGATTCTGATCCGGCCTGTGATTTGATCGCCGCTGAATCGTCACTCGGAGTAGCCCTGCCGAGCTCCGAGTGGCGCGTTCTGAAGTTTTGCGCAGCGAGGAACTGCGTCGATGAACCGACCATTTTTGTCTCGGACACTCCGACAACGTACGAGTTTGAACTGACCGTGATGGGACCTTCGGGCGCCCATGTAAGTATCGAGGGTGTCGCAAACACCACTCGATACAGTCCGAATGGTGAAAACTGCCCTCCACATGTTGCACAGGCCGTGATCCAATTCAATTCGGATGGAAGCTATGTCATCGGGAATTAGAGCGCGGCTTGCCTTCGCCAGCGTTGAGTCCTTGAACGCCGCTTGCGCTGTGGTCGGATGACGCGGGGTCACGGCGACTCGGAGATCCGGATCGCAGCGGCCATTGCCGACACCGAACACCCAGAACACCGACACTCGTCTTTCGAGACGATGATGCGCGAGGTGAACAGATCAGCTGTTGATCGACGAGTTGCGTTACGGTCCTGCAGACACTCAGCAAGTAGCCAAGGCTTCGCGTGGTACGAAGCCATTTCCGGCGAACTTTCAACCTACAGATCGCCGAATCCGAAGAACCAGATATCGGGTATCCGTTCGAACGGTGTCGGCGAATTCCTTCGAGGCGTTTTTGGCGCACAAGCGTCGACGTTCGAGCCGCAATCGAAATCTCATGGCGGAGTTCGCCTGCAATCGATGAGGCGCTCAAGCGAAATGCCGGCGATTCGTAGTTGTATTTCACTCACACGTCGCGGCGACTCAACAAGACGAATGCGGCAATGAACCAGATGCCGACCCAGCCGAGTAGGACGAGCAATCCCTCTGATGGAGACAGCAGGTCGAAGTCGAACTTGACGGCGAACATTGCCTGGCCGGCGTAGAGCGGGGCGAATTTGCCGATGTCGTCGTCCCACGGATCCGGCAGAGCCTGGGCGAGTAGCGGGTAGATCAGCACGATCCCGAACAACGTTGCGAGAGCGCCGGGTGTGCGACGTACGACCGTGCCGATCGCGAGGCCGAACAGGCCGATCAACGTCAGGAACAGCCCGGCGCCGAGAACAGCTCGCAACACGCTGGGAGCGCTGAGTTGGGTGTCGAGGTTCTCGCTGGACAGCACCCATTGGCCGAGGAAGAACGCCACGAAGCACGACACCATGCAGACCACCAAGGTGATTGCGCCGAGCACCACCGTCTTGGCCAGCAGCACCACTGGTCGCCGAGGGACCGCTGCCAGCGAGCTGCGAATCATGCCGGTGGTGTGCTCTGAGCTCATCACCAGCACGCCGAGAACACCGACCGAAAGCATCGCGAGGATCACCCCGCCCAGGGATTGGGCTGTCGGGTCGAAGAAGATGACGTCGCGAATGCCCCGTCGACGAGGACGATTGACGTACGCCCAGCAGAACAATCCTCCCAGACCAATCGTGAATCCGGACGTCAGAATGAGTGCCCACACCGTCGAGCGGACCGACTTCAACTTGGTCCACTCCGACATGAGGGCAGCCCGAAAGGTGGAGATCTCCGGAAGGGTCGGCGAAGGGAACGTGATCATGCCGGGACCTGCTCGATCTGAGGAGCCCTTGTCAGGTGACCGTGGAACTGGACGCTGTCGTCGGTCATCCCGAAATACACCTCTTCCAATGTCGACCGCTGCTCGGCCAGACCGTGGATCGCGACCTGTCGCTCCAGCGCGATGTCGCCGATCTCCACCGCTGTCAGACCCCGGACTTCCAGCGTTGCGCCGTCGATCGAGACCGTCGCACCGATTCGTTCGAGCGCGACCGCAAGCTCGGCGGCGCCCGGTGACGTGACCGAGACCCATCGTTGACCCCGAGACGTGAACTCTTCGACCGTTGCGTCAGCAATCAGGCGGCCTCTGCCGACGACGATCAATCGATCCGCTGTCATTGCCATCTCGGTCATCAGATGGCTGGAGATGAAGATCGTCCTGCCTTCCGCTGCCAGCCACCTCAACAGGTTCCGGATCCAAACGATGCCTTCCGGGTCGAGACCGTTGACGGGCTCGTCGAACATCAAGATGCCCGGATTTCCCAGCAGTGCGGCAGCGATGCCGAGCCGTTGGCCCATCCCGAGCGAGAACAGGCCTGCTCGCTTGCGAGCGACCTCGGTCAGACCAACGATCTCCAAGACCTCGGTCACGCGCTTGCGGCCGATGCCGTTGCTCTGGGCGAGACAGAGCAGATGGTCAAAGGCGCGTCGACCCCCGTGCAATGCCTTTGCGTCCAACAGCGCTCCAATTTCGTGCAACGGGAACTTGTGTTGCCCGTATGGCTTGCCGTTGACCAGCGCCCTGCCCTTCGTCGGCGCGTCCAGCCCGAGGATCATCCTCATCGTGGTGGTCTTACCGGCACCGTTGGGGCCGAGGAATCCCGTCACGCATCCGGCGGTCACATCGAAGCTCAGGTCGTCGACGGCGAGCGTGTCGCCGTACCGCTTGGTCAGGCCTTGCAGTTCGATCATGCCTCATCCTCGCCGCTGGAAAAGCAATCTGTTCGGTCAGCGCTTCCGCACGCCACCTTCAGCCGCGTATTCGAGTACGCAACTCTGGTCCAGCCCGAGCACCTGCATGAACCGACCGAATGCGACGTACTTGCCGGTGACCAGGGTGAGTTCGATGATGTCGCCTGCCGTGAAATGCTCGCCCAGGCGAGCCAGCAGGTCGTCGTCGATGCCCGCCGAGTTCATGCTGAACCGTTCGGCGAACTCGACGGCGGTCTTCTCCCCGATCGACAATTCGTCCAGCTCTCGATACCGATCGACCATGATCAGGACGTCATCGGTGAGGCCCGCGGCGATTGCTGCCGGCGTGCGCCACGCCATGCACACCGTGCATTCGTTGATCTGGGCCACCCGCATCCGCACGAGTTCGTGGACCCGCGGGTCGAGCGTGCTCGATGCGACGGCAGCGTCCATTCCGCCGACGGCCCTGGCAAGTTCTGGACGCACCATCGACAGCGCGTTGATCACATCAAGATTGTCATTGTCGGGTAATCCGATTCGGGCCATAGGCGAAATCTTACGCCACGTCAGAAACACCCTGGCGAGCGGAGCACCTTGCCCGATTCCGGGCGATCGACATGCAACACTGACGACGTGCCTGTCAGCCGTCGAGACCTCATCCGCTGGTCGACGCTCGGCGTCGGTGCCGCGCCGATCGCCGGATGGCTGGCCTCGTGTTCCTCCAGTACCGCAGAGTCTGTCCCGACCTCGCCACGTTCAGCATCAGCCGCCTCGACATCCGTCGAAGCGACGAGTTCTCCGGCTACGACGCCAGAGCTACCGGCGGCGCAGCTACCACCAGCCGTGACCACGACCACGACAAGTCACAGTCCGCCGACGACGGCGGCCGTCGATCCGTCCCGCCCGTGGTGGATGCAGGGCAACTACGGGCCCGTGGCTGACGAAGTCGAGTCGGTCAACATGACCGTTCGGGGCTCGATTCCGCCCGAGTTGTCAGGCCTCTACGTCCGCAACGGTTCGAACCCTTCATCGGGAGACTCTCCGCACTGGTTCTTCGGTGACGGGATGGCCCACGGCGTGCGCTTGTCCAACGGTCGAGCGGAGTGGTATCGCAATCGGTATGTCAAGACACCGCTCTACGACGGCGGTCTCGGCTTCGGCGCCGGTCCCCCAGGTGGAGCATCGAATCAATCCAACGTCTCGTGCATCTGGCATGGCGGCAGATTGCTCACGAGTGGCGAGGTCGGACTTCCGTACTCGCTCGACCCTGCCGACCTGTCGACAGTCGGTCCGTATGACTTCGCAGGGAAGCTCACCACATCGTTTACCGCCCATCCCAAGATCGATCCCGTCACTGGTCGAATGCACTCGTTCGGGTACGGATTCACGCCCCCGTTCCTGACGTATCACATCACGGAAGCCGACGGCTCGCTCGTGCACAGCGAGGTGGTCGACATCCCCCGCAGCACGATGATCCACGACTTCGCGATCACCGAGACCGATGCCGTGTTCTGGGATCTTCCGGTCGTGTTCGACCTGGATGCAGCGATCGCATTCATCGGTGACTCGACATCGACAGCATTTCCATACCGCTGGGACCCGTCGGCGGGTGCCCGGGTCGGCGTGATGCCGCTGACTGGTGGCGCCGCAGCGATTCAGTGGTTCGACATCGAGCCGTGCTACGTCTTTCATGGCGTGAACGCCTTTCGCCGCGGCAACGAGGTGATCGTCGATGTGTGCCACCTCTCGTCGATTTTCGTTCCAGGCGACATCTTCGCCGGCACGCCGTCATTGCGACGATGGTCGTTCGACACCGCCACCGGGAAATCAACCGAGGATGTGCTCGCGACGGAGCAGTCGGGTGATCTTCCGAGTCGAGATCCTCGCCGACTCGGTCGCGAACATCGCTACGGGTACCTTGCGTCAACTCGGGACAACCCACTCACGGTCGATCTCGGTGGTCTGATCAAGCACGACTACCTGACCGGTTCACGCGAAGTGTGGGATCCGGGCCCGACGTCGCACAGCGGCGAGTGGCTGTTCGTGCCCGCTGGACGTGACCCCGCCGATGATGCGGGATATCTGTTGTCCTACGTTCACGACGAGGCAGCCGGGCGGACCGAGTTAGTCATCATCGATGCATCCGACGTCCCGAGCGGACCGATCGCATGGATCGAGATCCCACAACGGGTGCCCTATGGATTTCACGCGGCGTGGGTGCCGGTCTGACGCTGAACCGATTCGGTCACGAACGGTGGAGTTCCTCAGTCGCTGAACGCACGCCAGATTTGGCACGGAACCCCACCGCGGGGACGTTGTGAGACAGCATGCGTCCCAGGACCGGGACGGGTTACGCCGTGGCGCAGACGCCGGCGGTGCTCGCAATCGCCGTGGTTCGGCGGTGCTCTCGGATCATGTGCTGGTCGAGTCCATTGGTGCAGTATCCGAGGCTCAGTCCGGTTGCCGGGTCTGCCCAGGCGATCTGGCCGCCAGCCCCGTTGTGGCCGAACGTTCCGGCAGAGACGGTTCGACCCATTCCCCGCAAGTGAGACTGACCGTCACCACCGGCCTGAACGAGGCCGAGGGTGCGGTTGGCCGGTAAGCCAGTCAGCCGGTCGGGCAACCGATTGCGAACATTGGTCGTGACGTCTTCGAGAACGTCGGGTTTCCACATCTGACCCGGGTTGTGGAGAATCGCCTGGTAGTACAGCGCCAAGTCGGATGCACGCATCACTCCCCCGCCACCAGGAATTCCGGCCTGTTGGACCGATACATCGTTGAATGAGAGCAGTGCTGGGATCGTGACCTCGCCGAGGGCGATCTCTCGAACTCCGAGCGCGGCCTCCAGCTCGTCCGGAGTCGCTGGTTCGCCGACGGCTATCAACTCCGCGGCGACGGTCGACACGCCGCCGAGTACCCGACCGAGTCCGGCCGGAGTAGTGATGCGCTGCTCGACGAAGTCGCGATAGTCCTGGCGACTAACTCGTTCGATCAGCTCTGCGAGTACCCAGTGAGCCGACGTCGGGTGGTACTCGAACGTGGATCCGGGTGCCCAGTTCAAGTGCCACTTCGCGAACGCTTCGGTTCGGCCGGCCCTTGTCACGCCCTCACTTGGTGACATCGGAGCAGACGGGAAACCGGAGGTGTGCAGCATGACCTGCGCGACGGTGATTGCATCTTTGCCGTTCGTCGCGAATTCGGGGATGTAGTCGGCAACGGGCTTGCTGACGTCGACCAGGCCGTCGCCAATCAGTGCCCACATGGCTCCGGCAACGAACGCTTTGGTGGCCGAATAGACCACATAACGCGTGTCGTTGGTCGCGTCTCCGAATGTCTCGAACGCCACCAATTCTCCCTGATAGCCGAGTGCCACTTGGACCGAAGGCAACAACCCGTTGTCGACTTCTCGCCGTGCTCGCTCCATCAGCGTTGTCACTGCGGTCTGATCGATCCCCATTGGTGTCACCCCTTCGTTGGTCGCCAACGTGGCGCAGGAGGCAGTTCTAGCCGGATCGCCGAACATCGGTTGCACCGAGCGCCAGATCAGCCGACGTCGCTGACACACTGCAGTCAATGATTCTCGATGTGCAGTTCAATTCGGCGACGACGCCGTGGCCGCAGATGCGCGATGCGGTCCTGATCGCAGAAGCAGAAGGCTTCGGCATTGCGTGGGTCGTCGACCACATGGCTGGCCAGGTGATGAATGGCGACTCGATGCTGGAGTGCTTCACCCTGGTCGGTGCGCTGGCGGCATCGACCTCGACGATCGGGATCGGGACGCTCGTCGTCAACGTATGGAACCGCTCACTGGGCGTTGTGGCCGTCGCTGCCTCGACCGCTCAGCAGGTCAGCAACGGCCGGTTCTGGTTGGGCATCGGGGCTGGCGCATCACCGACGTCGCCATATGGGGCTGAGCACTCGGCGGTGGGAATCGAACTCGACCCGACGATGGCCAACCGACATGAACGTGTTCGTGATTTCATGACCCTGGCAACGACGATGTGGACCGACGGAGTGGTCGACGGGGTGACCGGCTTCCCCCAGCCGTCGATGCGAATTCCGACGATCGTCGGAGTCAACAGCGAGGCCTTGGCCAAGATCGCAGCTGTCGAGACGGATGGCATCAACATTCGATGGAATCACCCGCGATTGGAATCGATCGTGGCCGCGGCACGCGAGGCTCGGCCGCGGGAAGCACAGCCCTTGCTGGTCACCGTCTGGCAACCGTTCGAGGAAGCGCTACTCGACTCGGACGGGCCGGATCGGCGCCGATATGACCGGATCGAAGTGGATCGACTGATCGTCGTTCAGTTCGATCGGCCGGATCTGTCGTTGATCCGCCAGCGCTGAGTTGATCCGCCAGCGTTGATTGATCCGCCAGCGTTGAGTCAGCGGGCTCCGAGGAGATCGACCACGAACACGAGCGTCTCGTTCGCCTTGATCACACCACCGGCACCCTGCGCTCCATAACCCATGTGCGGCGGAATGGTCAACCGGCGGCGCCCGCCGAGTTTCATGCCGGCGACACCCTTGTCCCAGCCGCTGATGACCTGGCCGGCTCCGAGCTTGAACTGGAACGTGTCACGACGATCCCAACTGGCATCGAACTGCTTGCCGGTGCTCCAGGAAACGCCGACGTAGTGAACGTCGACGGCCATCCCGGTCGTGGCCTCGTGTCCGTCGCCGACAATGAGATCCTCGATCAACAGATCGGTCGGGGCGTCGCCGTCTGGAATGGTCACTTCGGGTTTGGTCATCTCGCTCATGGAGCTGAACCTTACCGGCGAGGCCGTCATCCGCCCTATGGTTCAGCCATGGTGCTGCGAGCGAACGGAATGTCCCGCGACGAGACCCTGTCGACCCTCGATGAGATGAAGGCCGATGACGTCAAGTGGCGCGAGGGACGAGCCTTCACCCTCGCCTACCACGGCGGCGATGACGTCGTCCAGATCGCGGCCGACGCGTACCGAATGTTCAGCAGCGAGAACGCTCTCAACACCGACGCCTTCCCGAGCCTGCGCCGGATACAGGCAGACGTCGTCGACGCGGCGATTGGCTGGCTGGGCGGCGACGCAGAGGCGGCCGGGTTCATGACATCAGGCGGGACCGAGAGCATCCTTCTCGCGGTCAAGGGCAGCCGTGAACGGGGACGAAAGGAACGCAACGTCACGACACCGAACGTGGTGCTGCCGACCAGTGCACACGCAGCGTTCGAGAAGGGCTGCTACTACTTCGGATTGGAGAGCCGCCGCATTCCTGTCAACGCCGATTGGCGAGCGGATCCAGACGCAATGGCCGACGCCGTCGACGACAACACCGTGTTGATCGTCGGCTCCGCGCCGCAGTACCCACAGGGTGTGATCGACCCCATCGAAGCCATCGCTTCGATCGCCGTGGAACGAGGAATCAGTTGTCACGTCGACGCGTGTATGGGTGGCGTTTCCCTGCACTATCTCGAACGCCTCGGCCACCACATCGCTCCATGGAACTTCGCTGTCGACGGCGTCACGAGTATGTCCGTGGATCTGCACAAGTTCGGATACACCGCCAAGGGGGCGTCGGTGATTGCCTATCGGAACAAGCGGCTGCGCAGCTATCAGACCTATGTGACCGACAACTGGCTGGGTGGTGTGTACGGCTCGTCGGGCATCCTCGGCACCAAGTCCGGCGGCTCGATGGGCGCCGCGTGGGCCGTGATGAACTACCTCGGCGACGAGGGTTATCTACGCCTGACCGCCGCATCACGCCGGGCCGCCGAGCAACTGGTCGCCGGTATCCAAGCGCGTCCAGCGCTCACGCTCCGAGCCTTGCCGGCCACGACCCTCGTCACATTCGGTGCGTCTGACCCTGACCATCTCGACGCCTTTGCGATCGCAGACGCACTCTGGCGGCGCGGCTGGTACGTCGACAAGCAGGGTCCACCTGCGTCGTTGCATCTCACGGTCAATGCGGTTCACGACGGAAAGATCGACGCATTTCTGGCGGACCTCGACGCCTCGATCGCTGACGTCGTCGCCACTGCCGGAACCGCAAGCCAGGGCGCTTACGGGACGGTCGACTGACGCCATGGACGACCTGACGGATCGACTCGAATCCTCAATCGCTGGCCTTCGCGCGGACGGCCTCTTCAAGCAAGAGCGAGTGTTGCAGGGCCCACAGGGTTCGCATGTTCGTGCAGGCGACAGGGAACTGATCAACCTGTGCGCGAACAACTATCTCGGTCTTGCGAACCACCCCGCGATCGTGTCTGCTGCGCACGAAGCGGTCGACCGCTACGGCTACGGGATGGCTTCGGTGAGGTTCATCTGCGGCACTCAAACACCCCATCGGGAATTGGAGGCGCGACTCAGCGAGTTCCTCGGGATGCAGGACACGATCCTGTTCCCGTCGTGCTTCGATGCCAATGGTGGCTTGTTCGAAGCGTTACTGGACGAACACGACGCCGTCATCTCGGACTCTTTGAACCACGCGAGCATCATCGATGGCATTCGACTCTGCAAGGCAACGCGCTACCGGTATGAGAACAACGATCTCGGCGACCTCGAACGGTGCCTCCAAGAGGCAGGGGCCGCCAGAACCAAGCTGATCGCAACCGACGGTGTGTTCTCGATGGACGGCACGGTCGCCGACCTCCGCGGTATCTGCGATCTCGCCGATCGCTACGGCGCGATGGTGATGGTCGACGATTCACACGCGACGGGCTTTATGGGGGCGACCGGCCGGGGAACTCATGAGCACTGCGATGTGATCGGACGAGTCGACATTCTGACCGGCACACTCGGCAAGGCCCTCGGCGGCGCAAGCGGCGGATACGTCGCTGCGAATCGAACCGTCGTCGAATGGCTACGCCAACGCGCACGGCCCTACCTGTTCTCCAACAGCGTGCCTCCGATCGTCGCGGCTGTGTCGCTGCGAGTGCTGGACCTGCTCGAATCCGATCTGACGCTGCGGTCGCGCCTGCACGACAATGCTGCGTACTTTCGGGCGGGCCTCTCAACGGCTGGATTGAACCTGACCCATGGCGAGCACCCGATCATTCCCGTCATGCTCGGTGACGCTGCCGTTGCGGCACAGATGGCAGATCGTCTGCTGTCGATGGGCATCTACGTGATCGGCTTCTCGTACCCGGTCGTCCCGATCGGCAAAGCGCGGATCCGAACCCAGATGTCGGCGGCGCTGACGACGTCGGACCTCGACGTTGCGATCGCCAGCTTTACAGCGGTTGCCGCCGAGATGTCGTTGGTCTCTCCGCCAACGGGAGGCACATCGTGAAGGCGCTGATCAAGGAGCGGGCCGAGCCAGGGATCTGGATGGGAGACCTCCCTGAGCCGTCGATCGGACCAAACGACGTCCTCATCGAGATCAACAAGACGGCCATTTGTGGAACGGACATCCACATCTACGCCTGGGATGCGTGGGCTCAGCGGTCGATCAACGTCCCGATGGCCATCGGCCACGAGTATTGCGGAACGATCGTTGATCTTGGCAGCGAGGTCCGCGGCTTCGATGTCGGCGATCGGGTGTCTGGCGAGGGTCACCTCACGTGTGGGCACTGTCGGAACTGCCGCGCCGGACGGCGGCATCTCTGTCGCAACACCGTGGGCGTCGGTGTCAACCGCCAAGGCTGCTTCGCCCAGTACCTCAGCCTGCCGGCGGTCAACGCGTTCAAACTAAACGACGCGATCAGCGACGACATTGCGTCGATCCTGGATCCGTTCGGCAATGCCGTTCACACAGCACTTGCGTTCAGCATGGTCGGCGAGGACGTCCTCATCGCGGGCGCCGGACCGATCGGGCTGATGGCTGTTGCCGTTGCTCGCTTTGTCGGCGCCCGACACGTCGTGATCACCGACATCAACGATTATCGGTTGGACATCGCCCGTCAGATGGGTGCGACCCGCGCTGTCAACGTGGCAAAGGAATCGATCGACGACACCATGAGTTCGCTGGGTATGCAGGAAGGATTCGATGTCGGCTGCGAGATGTCCGGAAGCCCGCTCGCACTGCGCGAGATGGTGCGCACGATGCATCACGGGGGAAGTATCGCGATGCTCGGAATCCCGCCTGAGGAGACAGCGATCGACTGGACCCAGGTGATCTTCAAGGGACTCAACATCAAAGGCATCTACGGACGCGAGATGTTCGAGACGTGGTACAAAATGGCCAGCTTGCTTCAGAGCGGGCTGGACCTCTCCCCTGTCATCACCCACCACTTCGATGCCGAGGACTTCATCGAAGGCTTCGAGACGATGGCTTCTGGCCAATCCGGCAAGGTGATTCTCGACTGGACGGGATTGTGATCGGCGGTCCGGGTTCTGCGCGTACCGCTGTCCGTGGTACACCAGCCTGATGGAACCGCTCCGCTTCGGCATCTTCCTTCCACCCATGCATCGCACCGGCGTCAACCCGACACTTGCGTTGCAACGAGACCTGGAGATGATCGAACATCTCGACTCGCTCGGGTATCACGAGGCGTGGATTGGCGAGCATCACTCGGCTGGTTCGGAATTGATTGCAAGCCCGGAGGTCTTCATCGCTGCGGCCGCAGAACGAACGAAGTTCATCAAGTTGGGGACCGGCGTCAACTCGCTGCCCTACCACCACCCGTTCATCCTCGCCGACCGAATCGTGATGCTCGACCATCTCACGAGGGGACGCATGATGTTCGGCGCAGGGCCGGGGCAGTTGACCAGCGATGCGGCGATGATGGGCATCGACCCAATGACTCAGCGTCCGAGAATGGAGCAGGCGTTCGATGTCATCATGCGTCTGTTCCGTGGTGAGACGGTCACCGAACGGACCGACTGGTTCGTGTGCGATCAAGCGGTGTTGCAGATGAAGCCGTACAGCAACTTCGACATCGTCGTGGCATCGTCAATCTCGCCATCAGGGTCCAAGCTGGCCGGTCGATACGGCACCGGGCTGCTGTCGATCGCGGCAACAGAACCCGCTGCCTTCCAAGTGATCGACTACAACTACACGGTTTGGCAAGAGGAAGCTCAGCGCCATGGCCACCAGGCTCCACGTGAGAAGTGGCGCCTGATGGGTCCGATGCACATCGCCGAAACCGTCGAGCAGGCCAAGGCCAATTGCCGGTACGGCCTGCAATGGGTGTTCGACTATCTGTCCCACATCATCCCGACCGGCGACCCCAGTGCTCCCCCACCGCCCACTGACTTCGACGAGTTCGTCGACTTCGCCAACGACAGCGGCCGAATGGTGATCGGGACACCCGAGATGGCGATCGAGCAGATCCAGCGACTGCAGGACAAAACCGGCGGCTTCGGCGCCTACCTGTTCCTCGGGGCCGACATCGCCGATGTCGCTCCAACCAAGCGCAGCTATGAGTTGTTCGCCGAACAGGTGATGCCCCATTTCACGGGGCAACTCGCACCCGTGCAGGCGAGTTACGACCTGATCCGCAGCGAGGGAACACGTTGGGTCGACGCGACGCTCGGCGCACAGTTGACTTCCATTGCCGACTACGAGTCCGAACGCGCCGCTCGCTGACGCCATCGGTGTCTCGGTTTCCACCGATTCGCGCCCTATCGTTCGCGCGGTGAGTTCCTTTCTCGAAGCGCTGGCCGAACGACCGTTGCTGTTCGACGGTGCAATGGGTTCGCTGCTGTATGACCGCGGGGTGATGCACACCAACTCCTATGACGAACTCAACATCTCGCGTCCCGAGTTGATCCTCGACATTCACCGTCAGTACCGCGCCGCTGGGGCCGACATCATCGAGACCAACTCGTTCGGCGGGAATCGGATCACGCTGACGCGCCACGGACACGGCGACAGCGTCGTTGCGATCAACCAAGCGGCCGTCGCGCTGGCCCGTCAGGCCGCAGACGGTGCGTTCGTCGCTGGCGCCGTTGGACCGACTGGAGTCAAGTTCGCCGTCGCGACCGAGAGTGAGCGAGAACTCGCCCGAGCGGCGTTCCGTGAGCAGATCGCAGTGCTGGCGGCGGCCGGCGTGGATCTGCTGGTGATCGAAACCTTTTCGTCGATCCTGGAAATCGAGGCTGCGCTCGAGGCAGCCCGCACGGTCGCTCCGAACCTTGCCAGGGTGGCCCAGATGGTGTACGACTCCGACACCCTCGTCGAGGGGATACTGCCGGCGGCCTCGGTCGTCGAACGTTTGCTCGCCGCTGGCGCCGATGTGGTCGGCGGTAACTGCGGATTCGGCCCGCCAGAGTTGTACGAGGTCGGCCGGCAGATGGTTGGTCACGGTGCGCCGGTCTCGATTCAGCCGAATGCCGGCCTTCCCAGCGTCGTCGACGGGCGGTCGATCTATGTCGCCAACCCTGAGCATTTCGGTGTGTTCGCTCGACGGATGCTCAAGTCCGGCGTTCGGCTCATCGGCGGTTGCTGCGGCACCACACCAGACCACGTCAGGGCGATGCACGGCGCGATCCGGATGATGGGCGGCGGTCCGGCACGGGTCGCCGGTTCGACACCTGCCGACAGTCAACCGGTCACAATCCCGACCCGACCCGCGCTCGTCCCGCTCGCCGAACGCAGCCGCCTCGGTCAGCGAATTGCACAGGGTGAATTTGCCGTGTCGGTCGAGTTGAGTGCGCCAGCAGGAACTGATTGCACCCGATCGATCGACCGAATCAACGATGCGCTCGCGGGCGGGATCGACATCGTCAATGTGGCCGACGGCCCCCGAGCCACGTCTCGGATGTCGAACTTGGCGTTCTGTGCACAGGCGATCGTTCGCACCGACGTCGAGCCGATCCTGCACGTCTGTTGCCGCGACCGAAACTATCTCGGCCTCATCGCCCATCTGCTCGGTGCTCATGCACTCGGTATCCGCAATCTCGTCATCATCACGGGCGACCCACCAAAGATGGGCGACTACGCGTTTGCGAGCCCGGTGTACGACGTCGATGCGATCGGTCTACTCGAGATCGCCAGTGCGATGAACGCCGGTTTCGACCCAACAGGAAAAGAGCTCGATGGTGCCACCTCGTTCGTTCTCGCGACCGGCGCAGAACCCGCGGCGGCCGATCGGGATCGCGAACTCGACCGACTCGCACGCAAGAAGGCCGCTGGCGCGGAACTCGTCATGACCCAGCCGGTCTATGACCCGGCGACTCTTGCCTCGTTCATCGAAGATGCCGCTCCGCTCGGGCTGCCGATCATGGTCGGCTTGCTTCCGCTGGCGTCGCACCGCAACGCTGAGTTCCTTCACAACGAGGTTCCCGGTATGCAGATCCCCGAGGCGTACCGAGAGCGGATGGCAAAGGTCGGCTCCGGTGCGTTGGCGCGGGCCGAGGGAATTGCGATCGCCCAAGAAGCACTCGCTGCGGTTCAGGACCGAGTCGCCGGCGCCTACATCATGCCCCCGTTTAATCGGGTCGATTCGGCGCTGTCCATCCTCGACGTGGTCCGCGACAACCGCTGGAAGCCTTCCTCGTAGCGTCCAGTTCGGGGACGGTTGGTGGGAGAACACCGGCATGCGGGAAAGACCACCGAGGCACGCGAGGTGCCGGTAGTTTGAGCGTGCCGCTACACCCAGGCGGGAGAGTCCCGAGTTGAGCCGATCCCGATCGGTGAGGCAGAGGCGCCGAAGGAGCAACCACCCCGGAACCTCTCAGGCACCATGGACCGTCTGGGTAGGCAACGCTGGAAAGCAGGCGCGTCGTGCCTCGCCGAAGGGGAAAACCGATCGGCCTCGTGCCGAACGGCGAAGCTCTCAGGTCACGTGACAGCGGGGGTTCTTTGTTGCGACCCCTGGAGCCGATCATGAGCATTCACCTCGACCACACCCCCACCGCTGCTTCGGCAACCGGCACCCGAACGACATTGACCGAGTTGCTGGAGCCGCACGAGTTCGTTCGTCGACACATCGGACCCGACGCGGACGACCAACGACGAATGCTCGACGCCTTGGGACTCGAAACGGTGGACCAACTCTTGGACGCGACGGTTCCCGAATCCATCCGGATGCGTGACCCGCTGGATCTGCCCGACGGTCAGAGCGTGACTGAAGCCCTTCGCGAGCTTCGAGCGCTGGCCGACGCCAATGTCGTTCGCACGAGCCTGATCGGGATGGGCTATTCGAACACCTTCACGCCCCCGGTCATTCTGCGCAATGTTCTCGAGAACCCTGCTTGGTACACGGCGTACACCCCGTACCAGCCAGAGATCAGTCAGGGGCGACTGGAGGCGATCCTCAATTTTCAGACGATGGTCGCCGACCTGACCGGGTTCTCGATCGCCAATGCTTCGCTGCTCGACGAGGCCACAGCCGCCGCAGAAGCAATGACGATGATCCATCGCCTCAGCAAGCACGCCGGCACGAGTTTCTTCGTCCACCGAGACACGCATCCGCAGACGATTTCGGTGCTCAGAACCCGGTCAGCCCCGATCGGTATCGAGCTCATCGTCGGAGACTCCGAAGCGTTCGATCCAACGACCTGTTTCGGGGCGCTCGTCTCCTGGCCGGGATCCAGTGGCGAACTCGGCGACCACCACGAACTGATTGAGCGGGCCCACGCATGCGGCGCTCTCGTGGCCGCAGCAACCGACTTGCTGGCCTGCGTTCTTCTGACTCCACCAGGCCATGCAGGAGTGGACATCGCGATCGGCCTCTCTCAGCGCTTCGGTGTCCCAATGGGCTTCGGCGGCCCGCACGCGGCCTTCATCGCGACCAGCGATTCCCACGCTCGGGCGCTTCCGGGCCGGTTGGTCGGCGTCAGCACGGATACGGCCGGCCGACCCGCCCTGCGGCTCGCGTTGCAAACGCGAGAGCAGCACATCCGCCGTGAGAAAGCCACGTCGAACATCTGCACGGCGCAGGTCCTGCTCGCAAACATCGCCGGATTGTATGCAGCGTGGCATGGACCAACGGGGCTCCGCCGGATCGCAGAGCGTGTCCACCGCTTGACCTCGATCGCTGTTGCCGGTCTTCGCGGGGCCGGTGTCGAGGTCGTCAACGGATCGTGGTTCGATACGGTACGTGTTGTCGTTCCTGCTGCCGACGACACCCACGCCGCCGCCCGGAATGTGAATCTCGCTCTTCGACACATCGACTCCACCACAGTTGGATTCAGCTTCGACGAGACGACGACGCCGCAGACGATCACCGCGCTCTGGAGTGCGTTCGGGGTCACGGCCGATGTCGAGACGATCGAGGCCTCCCTTGACGAGGGATCCGACGGCATCCCTGCAGCCGCCCGCCGCACTGACGACGTCCTCACCCACAGCGTGTTCAACCGATATCACAGCGAACACGAGATGCTTCGCTACCTTCGCCGCCTCGCCGACAAGGACTTGGCAATGGACCGCACGATGATCCCACTCGGTTCATGCACGATGAAGCTCAACGCGACCGTCGAGATGATCCCAGTGACATGGCGTGAGTTCAGCGAGATCCATCCCTACGCGGACGATGCCGACACCGTTGGCTATCGAACCATGATCACCCAACTCGAACAGATGTTGGTCGCGATCACCGGCTATGACGCGGTCAGTCTGCAACCGAACGCGGGCAGCCAAGGCGAGTTCGCTGGGCTTCTCGCAATCAGGGGCTACCACGACAGTCGTAACGACTTCGAGCGGGTCATTTGCCTGATCCCGTCCAGCGCCCATGGCACGAACGCGGCCAGCGCGGTGATGGCCGGAATGAAGGTGGTGGTGGTTGCATGCGACGAGCGCGGCAACGTAGACCTCGACGATCTCGAAACCAAGCTCACCCTCCACAGTGACCGTGTCGCGGCAATCATGGTCACATATCCGTCGACCCACGGTGTCTTCGAGGAACGGATCCGGGAGATCTGCTCGCAGGTCCACGAGCACGGCGGACAGGTCTACGTCGACGGTGCAAACCTCAACGCGCTTGTCGGTCTTGCGCAGCCGGGCAAGTTCGGTGCGGACGTCAGTCATCTCAATTTGCACAAGACGTTCTGTATCCCCCATGGCGGAGGAGGCCCGGGAGTCGGACCTGTCGCCGTCAGATCTCACCTCGCGCCGTTTCTGCCAGGAGACCCGGCACGTCGCTCAGCGGCGGGCGCCGACGTGAAATCCGTCGGCGCCGTCTCGGCCGCATTGTTCGGGTCGGCCAGCATCTTGCCGATCTCGTGGATGTACATCCGGCTGATGGGTGCCGAAGGGCTGCGCGGCGCCACCGCTGCCGCAATCCTGAGTGCGAACTACATCGCTGCCCGCCTCGACGAGGCGTTCCCTGTTCTCTACCGTGGCGATAACGGCTACGTCGGCCACGAATGCATCCTCGATCTGCGCGCAATCACCAAGGCCACCGGGGTCACCGTCGACGATGTCGCCAAACGACTGATGGACTACGGCTTCCATGCCCCGACAATGAGCTTTCCGGTCACGGGTACGTTGATGGTCGAGCCGACCGAGAGTGAAACGCTTCGTGAGGTCGACCGGTTCTGCGATGCAATGCTGGCGATTCGAGCCGAGATCGCCAAGGTGGAAACCGGCGAGTGGTCACATGACGACAGCCCACTGCATCACGCCCCGCACACCGCCGAGGACCTGCTCGCCGAGTGGGACCGGCCGTACTCACGCGAGCTTGGGGCTTACCCCGTGTCATCGCTGCGGGCCGGAAAGTACTTTCCACCGGTTTCGCGAATCGATGCCGCGTACGGCGACCGCAACCTGATCTGTTCGTGCGAACCGCTCGAGGCCTACGCCGAAAGTATCTGAGCCCGAGAGCGCCAGTGCCGGTGGCATCCAGGGCCGTTGTCATGCTCACGGACTACTGTTCGGCGCATGGCTGAATCCTCCGTACCGAGTCTCGGTGATCTGATGGGAATCTTCGGCGGGGCGAACCCGTTGGCATCGATCGGCAAAACCATCGAGCAGTTCAAGCGCGGCGTGAGCGACTTTCTCACCGCCGTCGAGAACTTCAACAAGACGATGGAAACCGTGAACGGCATCGCGACGCGGGCAAATGCCTTGTTCGACGAAATCGAGGAGCCCATCCGGGCGTTCATGCCGCAGGTGACGCGCAGCATCAAGGCTGCGGACGCCGTGATCAACCAGATCAGTGGACCGATCGAGAAGGTGGCACCAGGAATCAGTCGTCTCGCTGAAACGTTGGGCAATCCGGTCTTCACGTCGATGCCGACAGACATCGCTGGCTTCCTCGACACGCTCGGTGATGTGGCTCGCCGTTTGCAGCCGCTTGCCCAGCTGGCCGAGAACGCCGGCGGCCTTTTCGGCCTGCGTCAATTCGGCTCGTTGCTCGGCGGTGGATCCAGCCAGCCCTCTACACCACCGCCTCCGCCTCCCCCGCCACGCGCGTTCTCAGCGTCACTCGTTACTGCCGGAAGCGCCGCACGCAAGGTTGCACCCCGTCCTGCCGCAGCAGCCAAGAAGTCCGTAGCGAAGAAGTCGGCACCCGCCAAAGCCGCAGCCGCCAAGAAGCCCGCAGCCAAAGCTGGCGCAACGACGAAGCCCGCAACGAAGAAGCCCGCAACCAAGAAGCCCGCAACTAAGAAGCCCGCAACCAAGAAGCCCGCGGCCAAGTAGCCCGCGGCCAAGTAGCCCGCAACCAAGAAGCCCGCGGCCAAGTAGCCCGCAACCGAGCGGCCTGCAGGTTTCTCAGCTGCTCATTCTTCAGCTGCTTGCCGGCTTGTGAGGCCGAATTGCGGTCGCCCAACTCATCGCGGTTTGGCAAGAATAACGCCCTCGGTGCTGACATGTGCCAAGGGTTGGCACGATTAGGGAACCAGGGCGTGATTCGTGCC
>JANOQU010000028.1:0-5832 GCA_031422355.1 Actinomycetes bacterium | reverse complement strand
CGCTGGCTTCCGCCAAGGCCAGGCGCTGGTCGCCATCGCCCGCGGTGACTTGGCCAGCGCGCCACCGCTCATCGAGCAGATCACGGAATTGGCCGGCAATGAGCCCATGTTCGCCGTCGGGGTTCCGTGGCAACAGGCGGTGCTGGCTGGCTGGCGGGGCGATTCCGACACCGCCCTGGCCCTGAGCGAGGGGGTGCGACCGTTCAACCCCTATCCCCGATTGGCGGCCGCTGCGATCGGGGTCATCCATCTCGACCGCGGCGACCGGGATGCGGCGTTGGCCGAGTTCCGTGCTGCGTATGCCGACGGGCCGCACACCATCGGGCGCGACTGGACCTACACCGGCACCATCGGTGCGCTCGCCGAACTCGCCGCCGGACTCGGTGCAACCGCGGAGGCGGCCGAACTGGACGCAATCCTCGAACCGTTCGAGGGGCAGTTCCTGCTCGAGGCGTGTATCCACCTGCGTGGGTCGTTTGCCTGGATACGCGGCGGTCTTGCGTTGTGTGTTGGCGACGTCGACCAGGCGATCGCCCGGTATCGGCGGGCGGAGACCTTCGAAGCCGACCAGGGCGCCCATTGCCTGCTCGCCCGGACCCGGGTCGACCTCGCCGCTGCGCTGTCCCGTCGCGATGCGCCGGGCGACCTCGACGAAGCGTTGCGGCTGTTGGACCTGGCTGAATCCGAGGCCGGACGAATGGGAGCCGGTCTGGTGACCCAACGGGCGGCCCGTGTGCGAGATCGCCTGGCCTCAGCGACCTAACGCTCCCCGACCGAATCTTGCGCTGGCCGTCAAGGACCGACGGATCCGCGCTTATCCCGCTTCGCCAAAGTCGACGTCGGCGGCGTCGACCACCGCTGTCGTACGGCCGGGACCGTCCTGCCAAGTCCAGTACATGTTGGTGTGGGCGATCACCTTGTCGGCCGGTGGAAGCCCATAGTCGGAGTAGTCCTCAGTGGTGTGCGCATCACCGACCAGAACGGTGTCGTATCCGCGCGTGAAGGCGCCGTGGAGGGTCGCCCGGACGCATGCGTCGGTCTGGGCGCCGGTGACGATCAGTCGGCCGACGCCCAAGGGGGAAAGCTCGGATTCCAGGGTGGTGTCCTCGAAGGAGTCGCCGTAAACCTTGTGCACCAGTGGCTCGGAATCCAGGCGATTCAGTTCGGGCACGAACTGCCAGCCGTCACTGCCGGGGGGGAACTCGTCGCTTGAATGCTGCACCCAGATCACCGGCACGTCCTGCTCGCGTGCCCGCTCGACCAGCCCTGCGATGTTCGCAACCACCTCGTCGCGCTGGTACGCATTCGCGACGACGTCGTTCTGCACGTCGATCACCACGAGGGCGGTCTTTGGACGGTCGGCCAAGGTCGTCATGCTGTACTCCTTCAAGGTTCTCGATGCGGTTGCGGCGAGCGAAGAATACTTTCTGGTGAGGGATAACGCTGACGTCCGGATAATCCCTCACCAGAACTTCGGTTTGGGCATTGGGCGCCTAGTCGACGGACGTCGCGGTCGCCTCTTCGATGGAATCGAGCAGCGCCGACAGGCTGGCGCGCTCGGGGCGATCCGGGTCAGGGGCGACGAGAACCAACGGACAACCAAAGCGTTCTGCGTCGGGCCGAGCCCGCTCGATGGGCTCCAGACCCTCGGGCGCGGAGAAGGGCCGGACCACGAGAGGGGCATCGGCCGTGATCCCGACGCCCTCGACGGTGTCGAGTCCGAACTGCTCGATACGACTCGTCCTTCCCATCCCGGCGAGTCGGTCGGTGGCCATCCTGTATGGCCCTGCCGCTTTCGACTTCGGCGCAAGCCCGACAACGACCGGTCCAGCCGTCCCAGCGAGAGCGAACCGGATGGCTGCTTCGAGGCTTGCCTCACCCGGAAGGCCGACGCCAGCTTCGACCACCGGCGAGCCCGTGCGGGCCGGGGCATCGGGGCGAGGCAGCGGAGCGACGACGACGTAGATATCGGCAGGGCTTGCGGCGATCAGGCGGTCCACGATCGCCACCCACTCGGGGTCGTCACGACGGTCTCCGACGACGAGTGCGTGGGCACCGACGTCTCGACCACGCGCGGCAATGTCGGCCGCAAGGTCGGTGCTGCGCTGCGACACCGAAGAGGCAGACACGCCGCGCTCCTGAACCATCTTCTCGAGGCCACGAAGCGACCCGAGTTCGTCGGCAATCGCGTCCAGCGCACTGAATCTGGCCTTGTCCTCCAGTCCGGACTGCTTCTTGAACGACATCAGGATCACTTCTGCCGGCTGCTGCGACGCCGCAAGCTCGATGGCGACCTCGACGAGCGGCCCGGCGGTGGCAGGGTCGTCGATGGCGACCACGACTCGATAGAGAATCGACGCCTTCGCCCGTTCGGCGTTGGTCATGTCGCGGTCCAGCATCCGGGCCGTGTACGCCATGGCAGGCGCCGACTCTGCTGCAAGCGGATCTTCCTCGTCTTGAGTCATCGACTTGCGCAGTGGGCCGAGCGCCCTCACCATCATCGGCCCCGCCAGGATCGACGTGACGATGGCCATCACGACGAGGGCGACGAAGACCTCCTCGGAGATGATCCCGGACTGCAGGCCGGTCGCCGCGAGGATGATGCCGGTCGCACCACGGGCATTGAGGCCCCATGCCATCGCCCATGCCTCGCGTCCGATGGGTAGCCCGGCGGCTTTGACCCCGAGGACGACGGCGATCAACTTCGACGCCAGCGCAAACGCGATCACCGTGAACACGAGGACGGGATCGAAGGCCTCGATGAAGTCCGTTCTCAATGCCATCGAGACGAAGAAGAGCGGTGCGAACAAGCCGACCGCGACGTGAGTGAGCGATTTGTGCCCGGTCGCTCCGGCACCGCTGGCGACACCGCTGAAGGCGACCCCGGCCAGGAATGCGCCGAGGAAAGCTTGGACGCCGATGGCCTCGCTCACAGCCGAAACCGCGATGACTGTCACGGCGACCACGGCGACATAGCCGCTGGGCCATGCCAGGTGGCGGCGGGCGAACTCGACCATCTTCGGTGCGAGCCAGCGAACACCGACGAGCACGATGACGAACAGCAGAGCGACTAAGAGCAAGTCGAGCGCCAGTCCCCGATCCGAGCCGGTTCCGCCAGCTGTCGTGACGGATCCGAGGATGATCGCGTACAGGGTCCAGTTGATGAGGTCGTCGATGACGGTCGCCGTCATCATCACCGTCGCGATTCGGCTCTTCATCAAGCCGAGGTCGATGAGGATTCGGGCCAGAACCGGGTTGGCCGAGTTCGCCAAGTTCATCCCGATGAAAGCTGCGAAAGGCAGGCGACCGACACCGACGGTCTCACCCCACATCGACATCGGCGTTGCGTAGACCAGGCCGATCCCGCCGGCGATCGGGAGCACGGTCCCGACCACGCCGATGATGAGACTGCGTCGACCGAGGGTCTTGACGTCGGAGAGGTCGACCTCGGAGCCGGCGACGTAGAGGAAGAAGAGCATTCCGACTTTGATGATGTCGCTGCGCGTGCTGGTCACGAGGGGACCATGGTCGAACAACCAGTCATAGACGTCGGGGGCCAGCGATCCAAGCACCGTGACGCCAAGGAAGACGCCGGCGGCCATCTCCCCCACCACTGAGGGTTGCTTCAGCTTGCGCATCGCAAGCCCAAGGGTGACGCCAGCGATGAGCATCACCGCGAGTTGCGTGAGCATGTCCACAAGTTCTGCAGATGACATGAGCGTGGCCCCTTCCGAAACAGCATCGTCCCATTGGCGACCCCCGCGAGGAGCGCCCGAAGCGATATTAGGGCACCGGACAGACCCCGCGATCCGCGTGCGGAGGTCGGTCTATGGTCGATTTCGTCGCAAAACGAGTGCCGCTCCTACCTGCCGGCAATGTCGAACTCGTTGCCTTCCGGATCGGTCATCGTGATCCACGAAAAGTTGCCGAGCATGCCGGCACCGGTCCGCGTCGCACCGAGGTCGACCAGCCGCTGTGCTTCCGCTTCTGGATCGGCGACATGCAGGTCGAGATGCATTCGATTCTTGGTCCGCTTCGCTTCGGGCACGCCTTGGACGAGGAACATCGAGCCCGTGTTGGCTTCGAGCGGGACCAGAACGACGTACTGCTCGAGCCGGTCGACGCGGCGGTACCGCAAGGCCTCGACCCAGAACGCGGCGACTTTGTCGACATCCACCGCATCGAGCACGATCAGCACCTCTGGCGGTTCTCCGGGTTCATCAATCATGTCTCATGATCTCACTTCTGCGCTTGCGACTGTGAGTTGTCTGCAGGTCTGCGGCAACCAGAATTTTCTTGTCCGATTTGTTGTGTATCGAACACATGTTCGATATGCTGGGTTTCATGAGATCCGCTCTCGACTCCTTGCATCAGGCCACTGTTGGTCTGGTCGCGGCAGACATCGCACTGGTCGGCGCATCCGATCTCGGCCCGTATGTGCTGACGATGCAAGCCGAGATCGACCGGATCAAAGTCGTCCAGTCACGCCTGATCCTGGAAGCGGATCGGCATCGGATCTGGGCAGCCAGCGGACATCGCAACATCGAAGCCTGGTTGGCCGCGAATGGTCGGACAACCGTCGCTGCGGCGACCAAGCAGAAGCAACTCGGCGAGGCGTTGAATGCGTCCCGAGAACTGTCCGACGCGGTCGATGACGGATCGATCACACCTGACGCTGCGTCAGCGTTGCTGCCAGCGTTGGGTTCCGACCATTCCGGAGATGTCGGCGACCTGATCGCTGTCTGTAAGGGTGCCACGCCCGCTCAAGCGCGAGATGCAGGGAACACCTTTCAGGAGATGAACAAGCCCGTCGGGCAGACCGATGCCGAACGTGAACACGCGAAGCGCCAGAAACGATCGTTACGGCTCATCGACAACGGTGACGGCATGACCCGGGTCGAGGGACTACTCCCCGTTGCTGATGCGCTCACCGTGCAACAGGCGTTGAAAGCAATCGTCGGCAAACCCGGTTTGGGCGATGACCGCACGCTCGAACAGCGCAATGCTGACGCGTTGATATTGCTCTGCGATGCCTACGCCAAAGGCCACGTCACCGGTGGCCGCGAACGGCCGACCGTAGTTGTCACCATCGATATCGATGTCCTTGAAGGCCGCGAACCTGGTGTCGGCCGGACCAGCACCGGACACATCATCCCAGCCGAGATCGTTCGCCGGATGTGCACCAATGCCAACATCGTCAGACTGCTGACCTCCGGTTCGATTCCGCTCGATCTCGGCCGCTCCAAAAGGCTCGCCAGCGACGCCCAATTCACCGCTCTGGTCGCCCGCGACGGGGGCTGTCGAATGCTCGAATGCGGCGTGCCAGCAAACTGGTGCGAAGTCGACCACATCCTCGAATGGGACGCGCAGAACGGCCCAACCGACCTCAACTGGCTTGTGCTCTGGTGCGTCTACCACCACCACTTCCGCCACCGCCCAGACGTCCACCTCCACGGCGACGCCAACAACCTGTCGATCACCCTGCCCGACGGACGCACCGTGCCACTCCCCGCCCGCGGCCCAACCATCAACACCCAAGCCGCCTGAACACAGCCGCCTGAACACAAGCGCCTGACCCACTCGCAAACCCCGGGAACCAACAGTTCCCGGGGCAGTTGCGCGGGCCCCCGGACGTCAGTCGCCCACACTCAAGTCGTACCTGTAGACGTTGGTCTCGCGGGCGACGAATCCGATCCGTTGGTACAACCGATTCGCTGCTTCGCGAGACGGCCGCGACGTGAGATCGACTGTCTTGGCACCCTTGGAGCGGGCGAGGTCGAGCGCGAACTGATTCAGTAGTTCGCCGACGCCTCTGCCGCGCGCTGCACTGTC
>JANOQU010000027.1:0-3988 GCA_031422355.1 Actinomycetes bacterium | reverse complement strand
CAAACCCTCGGCACGGTCGATGCGACATCTACGTGAATGCGCCGGGTTGATTGAGGTGGTGGACCCACACGTCTCGTACGTCGTCGACCAACGGCGCGGGAGAACCGTCGATCGCAGCCACGGTCAGGCTGACGGTGCTCGCTCCGGCATCGGGGACGAGGTCGAGGCGACACCAGCACGGAGTCGGCTCGTAGAGGTGAACTTCCAGGACGTACGGCGGGTCGTCGACGAGTACATCCCCGATCCAAGAGGCGACGATCAGCAATGCTTCGAAGGCCTCTGCCGGGAGCGCGTCGATGACGAACGACGGCACATCCTGCTGGACTCGGCCAAACCAACGCTGCTTCTCACCCGAACCCGACCCCTGATGTCGGCGAATCGGTGACGTTGAATCTTGACGATTTGGTCCGTCCGGCTCTGGCACGCTGCGCCGCCCAGTGATGTGACCGACAACGGCGTCGAACGCAGCGTTGAGATCCTTCATCGCTTCTGCGCTGCCACCGCGGTCCGGGTGGAGGTCGAAGGCCAATCGGCGGCGAGCAGTCCGAACGTCGTCGAGGGTCGCCTCACGCCCAACACCGAGGATGGCGAACGGATCCGGGACGGGCGGCTCAGGTGACGTCATTCGGATCGATCGCGAAGATGCGCATACCTGCCCCGGACCGTCGCAACCATCTCGTCGCTCACGGCGGCCGATCGTTCGACCTCCGTACCGCCGCCCAAACCCCAGCGAGCCGCGATCACGCTGGGCGGTTGCTGTTCGAGTACTGCGCCAGCCTGCACACACGCGCCTGTTGCGACAGCCTGATCTGCATCGGCGACCAGAACGGGCAGATCGCAGAGGTCTGCCAGAACCTGGCGGTATGCGACCGAACTGGCACCGCCGCCAACCATGATCACCCTGCGAGTCCCACCGACGTGCAGGCGCAGTGCATCGAGGCCGTCGAGGAGCCCGCAGATCACACCCTCGAACGCTGCCCTCGCGAACTGCTCGCGAGTGATGTCGGACCGTAGCCCGCTCAGCCACCCGGTGGACTTCGGGCGATTCGGCGTGCGCTCGCCGTCGAGGTAAGGCAGCAGTGTGACACCGCCCGAGCCTGCCGGAGCCGCCATCGCCAGCGCGTCGAGGTCGGCGAGGTCGACGCCCATCAATCGCGCCGCAGCGTCGGTGACGCGAGTTGCGTTCAGGGTGCAGACCAGCGGCAGGAATCGCCCGGATGCGTCCGCGAAACCCGCGATAGCCCCGGACGGGTCCGACACCGGAGCGTCCGCGACCGAATACACGGTGCCAGAGGTACCCAGTGAGATCACGACGTCGCCCGGTTCCAGACCCAATCCGAGAGCTGCGGCCATATTGTCACCGGTGCCCGGTCCAACAACCGCGCCGAGCCAAGATCCGGCAACCTCGAGCGGACCCAGCACCCGCGGAACAGCAGTCGACCAATCACGCTCGGAGTCGACAATCGAGAGTAGATCGAACCGATAGCTTTCAGTCGCTGGCGACCAATAGCCGGTTCCACTGGCATCACCGCGATCGGTTGTGATGCCGTCGACGGTTGCCCCGGTCAGCTGAGATGTGATCCAGTCGTGGGGCAGGACGACCTTTGCAATTCGCGCCCAGTTCGTCATTTCGGTGCGGTGCAGCCAACTCAACTTGGCAATCGTCAACGAGGCAACCGGTACGGACCCGGCGGCTGCCGCCCATCCTGCCGCCCCATCGGGCAACTGCTTCAACAACCATCCAGCGTCCGGCGCTGTCTCGGTGTCGTTCCAGAGTTTGGCATCCCGGATCACCGTGCCCTGGCTGTCCAGCACAACCATCCCGTGCTGCTGCCCGGCGACGCTGATTGCGGCGACCGTTGGCGAACCGGCCTGCATCCATGCCGCCTGAAACGCTGCCCACCACGCGTGCGGGTCCTGTTCGCTCCGGGGAGGCGAGGTGGTCGGGTGCCCAGCCGAACCCGACGCGACCAACCGACCCGTCTCCAACTCCCGAACCTCGATCTTGGTCGACTGGGTGGACGAATCCACACCAGCGACGAGCGTCTTGCCACCAACTCCGAGCGTCATGCCGTCGACAGTAGCCACGTCGATTGAGACGAACCACACCCACGTCGGTGCTTTGTCACGCTGTTCGAGACAAAGGGACGACGTGGGCGTGGTCCGTCTCGCAACGGTTCGACGGCGGACTTCGGTGCCGGCTTGGCACCCGGCTTGGTGCCGGCTTGGTGCCGGCTTGGTGCCGGCTTGGTGCCGGCTCAGTGCCCGGCTTGGCACCCGGCTTGGCGCCCGGCTTGGTGTACTGCATCAGTGCTGGGCTGGGCGTATGCTCGGGTTCATGGGGCAAGACGAACACGGGGAGCCAGACGCGCTCGAACAAGCGCGCAACGACCAACAACCGGCAGCGAAGCCGATGTGGCGCAGGTTCTTCGAGGTCGCCGCACCGGTTGCGGTTTTTGCGATCGCAGCGCCGTTTGCGGTCAACAGTCTGGCGTCAGCGGTGAACAAGACGGTCCCCGACACCTCGACCGCAGCGGTGGAATCGGCGGTTGCGACCGCTTCTGCGCCAGTCGAGACCGTCACCACAACCGTCGACACCACCGCGACCACCACCGCGGCCACCACCGCGGCCACCACACCGTCAACGGCAGCGCAGGAGACGCCAGTCACCGTCGACATCGTTGGCCTGGCTGACGACGCCGACGACAAGACGATCTCGTTGGCAACCGAGATCGTGGCCGGTACGACTGCGTCCACGGAACCGTCGACACCAATCGACTCGGAGGCATCGCCGACAACAGTCGCCGAAGCGAGCGAAGACGGTCATGCTCATGGCGGAATCACGGCCGAGGTCGCGCTGACTCGGGGGGAGCGCAAGGATCTGGCCGCTGAACTGAGTGCGGCCCGAGAGGCCTCGAGCACGTTCGCAACCGTTGCTGACGCCGAGAAGTACGGATACGCCCTGGTGACGGGGTATCTCCCATTGATCGGTGCGCACTACATCAAGTGGGGACTAATGGACGGAGACTTCGACGTCGCCGCGCCGGAGATGCTGTTGTATGACGGCACCGATCCCGACAGCAATCTCGTCGGCCTGTCCTACTACCTGTTCAGCGAGACCGAGCCGAGTCCGTTCACCGGAGCGAACGACCATTGGCACCAACACATCGGCTTGTGCATCAAGGACGGAGTCGTGGTCGGAGGATCCAGCACGACGCAGGAGCAGTGCGCCGCACGGGGCGGTTCAAAGGCCGGCGCAAGCAACGGTTGGATGGTTCATGCTTGGGTCGTACCCGGTTGGGAGAGCCCCCAGGGCGTCTTCAGCCCGGAACACATCGGCCTCACGGCAGAGCTTCCTACGTCCTGAATTGTCGACAGCGTGCGCACCGCAATGGCTTCTGAAGCGACCGTCGTCAGCGGCCGGTGAAGCTGGGATCTCGCTTGTCCATAAAGGCGGCGACGCCTTCCTGGAAGTCGTTGGTCCGAAACAGCGGCAGGAGCTGCAAGAACACATGATGAATGTGCTGATCAAACGTCTCGGTCTCCGCTGCGCGCATCATTCGCTTGATCGCGCGCACGGCCAGCGGCGCATTCGCGGCAATCTCTCCTGCGAGACAGCGAGCAGCAGCTGAGAGTTCGTCTGCCGGCACGACCCGGTTGACAAGGCCGAGTTCCAGAGCCTCGTCGGCCAACAACGTGCGACCGGTGAACGTGATCTCGGCGGCCTTGGCATAGCCGACGATTCGCGGGAGCAGCCAGGTTCCACCGCTCTCGGGCAATATCCCGCGCTTGGCGAAGCCGGGGTTCAATTTCGCCGTTGACGCCGCAACGCGGACATCGCAGCCAAGGGCGATGTCGAGGCCATAACCAGCTGCACCGCCATTCAACGCACACACCGTCGGAGTATCCAGATTGTGGAGCACGATCGGTGGCGCGTTACGAATGTCGAACTCGCCAGGCGTGGCGTCGATCGAGCCCATCCCGCCGA
>JANOQU010000026.1:0-5784 GCA_031422355.1 Actinomycetes bacterium | reverse complement strand
TTCACCTGCTTCCCCTATCGATCCCTACCGGGCGCGCCCGCCCACCCACGCCTCTCGGGACCGGGTATGTTGCACAACGGCACCGACGTCGCGATGGGCGATGGGTCTGCTGGAGCGGCTGATGGTTGACGTACACGGGTTCTGTGACGAGCGATTTCGTGCGATAGAAGACTTCTTCCGGGCCAACTTGGACAGCGGTGTCGACAAGGGTGCTTCCTTCGCCGCCACGCTGAACGGTGAGTTCGTGGTCGATCTTTGGGGTGGCACGCGTGACTACGCGAAGGTCGAGCGATGGGAGTCCGACACGGTCGTGCGCGTGTTCTCCACCTCCAAGCCAATGGTGATCATCACGGTCTTGATGCTCGTGGACCGCGGCTTGCTCGACCTCGATTCGCCCGTCGCAGAGTATTGGCCAGAGTTCGCCAAGCACGGCAAGGGCGGCATCACTACCCGCCAGATTTTGGTTCACAAGTCCGGGCTGCCGGGGTTCGGAAGGACGCTCTCGTTCGACGAGTTGAGCGACTGGGACGGCGTCATCGCGACCATCGAGAACGCCGAGTTGTGGTACAAGCCGGGCACGATTACGTGCTACTCGCCGACCACGTTCGGCTACATGTTGGGCGAACTCGTCCATCGTCTGAGCGGCGTACCGTTCGTCGAGTTCTTCGACCGCGAAATCGCCGAGCCGCTTGGCGCCGACTTCGACTTCTCGACGCCGGCGAGTGAAACCCGAGTTTCGGCGCTCTGGCCGGCAGACCGTGTGCCGGAGATCGGCACGCCGATGGGTCAGGCGGCGATGGACGAGATCGTCGCAAGCGGGGAGTGGATCGATCCGCAGTACTTCCCGACGGTCATCCCGTCAGGCAGCGGCATCACCAACGCCCGAGCGCTGACGCGTATCGGTTCGATGCTGGCCATGGGAGGCGAACTGAATGGTCGTCGCTACATGAGCCGCGCGGTCATCGACGAGGCGTCGAGCGAGCAGAGCGTCGCGATCGACGAGGTGTTGGGGCCGATCCGATACGGCCTCGGGTTCGGTCTCGACAACGACTCCTTCAGGGCGCCGACCCCCACTGCGTTTCACTGGGGCGGCTACGGCGGCTCGTTCATGACCATGGACCAGGCGTCGGGAATCAGTGCGGGGTACGCCCAGAACCAACTGTTGATCGGTGACGGCTACGGCAGCGATCCGCGGCTGATCGGCTTCATCGAGCTCCTCGGTGAGATCTCGAACCGCATCACCGGGCTGCCCGGCCGCAGTTGAAGAGTCAGCGCGTCCGGTCAGCGCTCGGGCGCCAACGGCTGACGGACGAACCAACTGCGCGCGTCGGGTTCGCTGATTCGTTCGGCGAGCAGACGGAACTCTGTCGCTGCGCGGTCCGCCTCGACCGCTGACTCGTCGACCTGTCCGAGTGCACCGAGGGCCAACGCGCGCACGCGGCGCAGCCGCCAAACGATTGCACCGAAGCCCATCGACCCAGCGAGTTCCACACCGCGTGTCGCTGCGTCGAGCGCCGCCTCGTGATCGCCGAGAGCGAGGTGTGCCTGCGCGACAACATCGAGCGCCCTGGCACTCTCGCTGATCGTCGGCTTGCCGTCGCGCGGGCACAGCGGGGCCGCGAGTTCCACGGCTCGGCCGGGCTCGCCGTCCGCCAACGCGACCTCGGCAGCGGTCAACCCGTGCGACCACGTTCCGAAGCTGGGAATCGCCGGGGGTTCTGGCACCATGCCGACCTCCGCAGAACGGCAGTGCGCAGCCACGACGGCCAGCGACGAGCCAGCCCAAAACTGCATCCAAACCCGCGCCAGTTCGTTCGCTCGGCGCAATGTGTCGGTCAGTGACACAGCCGCTGGACCCCACGCCCCGAGTCGAGTGAGGTAGACCGAACGCGCAAGTGATGCCATCGCCTGGCCGAAGGGGTGGTCGTCGTCGGTGACCTCTTGGTCAATGGCAGCTGCAACCTCGTCGAAGCGTCCCATCTCGACCAGCGCAATCGCCTTGATCGAGCCGTACTGCACGGGTGCCGAGCCGGTGAGGTCGGCCAACTCGATCCCGCGGTCACACGTAGCGACCGCCCGTTCGAATTGGCCGGCGGAGAGGTACTGCCACATCATCCAGAAGCAATGCGCGTTCAGCTTCACGGGATCGCGTCGCTTCTCAAGTCGTTCGAGCAATGCCTCCGACCCGACCACACTGAGTCCGATGCCGTCTGTGTGCAACGATGCCGCGAGCGCGTCGAGGATCAGGTCTTCGTCACCGAGCTCCTCTGCCAGAGTCAATGCCTCGGTGATGTTTCGTGCTGCAGTGGGTCTGTAGCCGACCCAGTAGTCGCTGAACCATCGCGTCGGCAGCAAGGCCCGGACCATGCTTGCTTTGTCGCCACGACTTGCGGCCGCAGAGTAGGCCGCGAGGTATGCATCGCGGGAGATTTCGGCATGGCCGGGCTGGTCGAGCGACATGATGTAGTGGGAGCGACCGCGAACCAATTGGACGGCAATGTCCAGCTCGGGATCGTCGGCCTCGCTCGCGGCAGCAACCAGTGCCGTGACATCGTCGAGCGCCTCTGCTGCGCGGTACTGGTCGTTGAGCAGCTGGACTCGCTGAAGTCGCAGCGCGATCTGACCTGCCGTGGCAGTCGTCCGGCGGAGCTCCTGGTCGAGTATTGCGAGCGCTTCGTCCATCCGGCCTGCGCCGCGGAGGGCCCGTGCCTGCAGCCGACTGAGTTCGAAGCGCCCGTCATCGTCGACGCGAGTGGCGGCATTGTCGATGTGCCGAAGCGCATCGGCGAACGCGAGGGCAGCCATGTTCGCGTTGGCCGCCGAGATCAGCGCGGCGACTGTGCGATCGGCTGGTGCGGCCGAGCCTGCCGACTGCAGATGATGGGCGAGCTCGACGGGGGAGTGCTCGCCGAAGGATTCCATTGCGTCAGCGATCCGGACGTGGATCCGTTGACGACGAGATAGCGACAGTTCGCCGACGAGTGTCTGGCGGATCTGCTCCTGCACGAACAAATAGTCCGCGGGATGGTTCGCCGGAAGTTCTTCGATCAGATGGGCGCGCTCGGCCGCTTCCAGCGCATCGAACAAGTCGTCCTCGTCGGCGCCGGACACGGCCGAGAGGTGGCGGAACGAGAAGGTTCGTCCAATGACGGCTGCCGAAGCGAGCGCTTTTCGGTGGTCCGCATCGAGTTGGTCGAGGCGCCGCCCAATCACCAGGCGCACCCCGTGCGGTACCTCAGTCTCGCCGATCTCGAAACCGGACCTCCACTGACCAGTGTCGTCGAACAGGCGACCGCTGTCGCGGAGATGACGGAAGAGCTCCTCGACGAAGAAGGGATTGCCTTGTGTTTCGGCGAAGACGAGGTTGGTCAACTCTCGCGGGGCGTCGTGGCCGGCTCGGGCGGTCAGCACCTCCGAGACTTCGTCGATGCTGAGCAGCCGAGGACGCAAGTCGGTAGCGCCGACATCGCGCAAGAGTGGACCGATCGCCGTCGTCAACGGCCGGCTGGTCTCCAGTTCGTCGTCGCGATAGGTGCCGATCACGAGCAGCGGAACGGTGGACATGCGACCGCCGAGATGGCGTATCAGCAGCAACGTCGATTCGTCGGCCCAGTGCAAGTCTTCGTAGATCAGCACCATCGGCTGGTTCCTCGCTGCACGTTCGATGAACTCGCCGACGCCATGCATCATGTACCGGCGCTCTTGCTCCGGAGTCAGATCTGGTGACGGTGGAATGTCGTCGTAACGCTGCCGCAACGACGGAACGAGCTTGGCGACCTCGGGCGCGTTCACCCCCAGCGCGGCCCGGAAACCGGCGGAGGATGCGGCCCGTGCTGCTTGCTCGAGGTGATCGATGGCCGGCTGATACGGGGGCGGGGACTCCATGTCGAGGCAGTTCCCGGTGTAGACCGCCATGCCCAGCTGCTGGGCCAGCGCCGCCGTCTCGCGCGCCAGACGACTCTTGCCGAGCCCTGCTGGACCACCGATCAGTGCCATCCCACCGTGTCCATCCGCGGCGGCCTCCAGCATCGACTTCAGCCGTTGGCGTTCCGCGGCGCGACCGACATATGGCGTCGGTGTGTTGTCGGTCACCGCAGCATCGGGCTGCTCGTCCGACTGCTCCGCCGGGAGCGGAACAATCCACGTCCGCCACTCGGCATCGATGCCCTTCAGATGAGTGAGGCCCTGATCGACCAGTTCGTCGCGCGCCGTGCCGAGCACACCGTGAACCGTGTCGGACGCAAGGATGCCTCCGGGTGGGGCGAGCCCTTCGATGCGCTTGGCGATGATCACCGTTTCGCCGTGGATATCGCCGTCTTCGTCGATGACTTCACCAGTGTGCAGCCCGATGCGCATCTGCACGGACTCGTCGAGGCCGTCACGGTGCAAACGCCGCATCGCCACTTGCATCTCGATACCGGCGGCAACTGCCCGCCGCGCGGAGCTGAACGCGGCCATCAGGCCGTCGCCCATCTCTTTGATGAGGGCACCGCGGTTGGCGGCGACGACGGCACGTGCCATCTCCTCGACTCGCCGCCCGACCTGGCGCGCAGCGTCGTCGCCGAGGGTCTGGTTGAGCTTGGTGGACTCGACCAGATCCGTGAACAGAACGGTCACCGTGCCCTCAGGGACGCTCTGCTCGTTCATCCGCCACCTGAGGTCGCCACGGCTGAAGTTTACGTGTCGCCGGCACCGCACCTGTCGAGTCGCACGAGCATGTGTTCGTGACACCTAAGGCGGCTCGAAAACAGGTGCGGGGCCCGCAACACGCTGCGGTCGTTACCTCGGCAGGAGTCCCCGGACGTAGTCATGACCAGCCTGGACCATCGCCATCTGGCGAATGACGACAGGCCGGAATTCCGGTGAGATGTCCGCTTCGAGCGCCTCGCGGTACTCAGCGACGGCATGATCCTCACCCGACTCGGCCGCACCGATCACGGCATCGGCGTCGTCACCGCTGAATGCGTCCTTGATAGCTATCCAGCCACGATGGAGCGCGCCGGGCACCGTGGTGCGCTGGTTGGTGTCATCACCGTAGGACTTGGCAATCTGCTTGAGCTCGTCCGACATCGTGGCTCGCTGTTGGGACAACTCGCGGAACTTGACGGCGACATCGGGCCGGTCGCTGTCGTCGAGCTTGGCAGCGGCCTTTTCGAAGCCCTCTTTCCCATTCTCAAGCGTGTGGATGAGGTTGGTCGCAATGGTCTCGTCTGTGGACATGGCGCTTCCTTTTTCTGAAGTGGGCGTGCCTCCGGCGGAGGGCGGCGATGAGTCGCCGGGCCTGCAATTCGGTTCCCAATGCAGCCTCGCCCGAAACCACGAACTGCGGACGGGGAGCGCAGGGCGAAGCGCCTCACGCCATGGCGGGCTGTTGTTGTGTTGCACAGTGGATGCCTCCTCCCCCCGATGCGAGGGCGTCGATGTCGAGCATGACGATCTCGCGATCGGGGAACAGCTCAGAGAGAACGACCCTCGCCGCTTCATCGGCAATCGCGTCGCCGAATTGTGGTGCGATGACCGCGCCGTTGCAGACGTATTAGTTCATGTAGGTGGACAGGAAGTCGTTGCCTCCGCCGCGAAACTCCGAAGGTTGCACGACGAGATCGGCCCGAAATGTTCGGGCGAACGCCGGGGCGGGGTCAGGCGAGTTTCATGAACATCTTTTGGACGTCTTCCAATGCGTAGCCCCGGGCAGAGGATTCCTCGGGGTGAGCGAGGCACCAGGTCAGTCCGCTGGCGACGAGCATGAATCCGGCTTGGTCGAGCGCCTTGCTCGCGGCTGAC
>JANOQU010000025.1:0-7707 GCA_031422355.1 Actinomycetes bacterium | reverse complement strand
GAACTCGGCAAGTTCAAGAACGGCGCCTTCCGTCTCGCGATCGATACGGGCGTCCCGATCCTGCCGGTTGCCGTCCACGGCTGCCACACGGCGCTGCGACCAAAGGACTGGCGGCTCGGGTACAGCACCGCCGAAGTCCGTGTCCTCGCGCCGATCGAGGTCGACGGGTTGACCCACAAGGACATCTACACCATTCGCGATCAAGCCCGCGATGTGATCGCAGCCGAGATCGACAAGCTCCGCGCCGAACTCGGCAATTGACCGACCGGATGTCAATTCTGGCTGACGAAGGCTTTGATAGAACTTCTGTGCCGCCGACACTCTTTGAGCTAACGTGACCACGTCTGAAGGGGGACAGCACACATGTCGATGCTCGACGTACAAGACGTCTCAGTCCGGTTCGGCGGCATCATTGCCCTGGACGGCCTGTCGTTCACCATTGACGACGGACAGATCTGCGGATTGATCGGGCCGAACGGGGCCGGCAAGACCACGATGTTCAACGTCATCAGTCGGATCTACGACGCGACCGAGGGTCACGTCACCTTTCGAGGCAAAGATCTCCTCGCGGTGCAAGCTCACGGAATTGCCAAACTGGGCATCGCCCGTACGTTCCAAAACCTGGCGTTGTTTCCAACGATGACCCTGCTCGAAAACGTGATGGTCGGCGCACACAGCCAAGGAACAGCCGGATTCTGGCGAAGCGCCCTTCGTATCGGAACTGCCAAATACGAGCGAGAACTGCGCGACGAAGCTGGCGAGTTGTTGCGCAGCCTGCAACTGGACCATCTGGCATTTCGCCCCGCCGCAGGCTTGCCATTCGGCACCCTCAAGCGTTTGGAAATCGCCCGAGCACTTGCTGCCCGTCCAACCTTTTTGTTGATGGACGAGCCAGCGTCAGGCCTGACCCACAGCGAGGTCGACGAGTTGAGCGAGACGATCGTGAGGGTTCGCGACGAATTCAAACTCGCAATTCTGCTGGTCGAACACCATATGGCGATGGTGATGGGGATCTCGGACAAGGTGGTCGCAATGGAATTCGGCCGCAAGATCGCAGAAGGCCTCCCCGCAGACGTGCGCAACAACGAACGAGTGATCGCTGCCTACCTCGGGACAACGGCATGAGCGTCCTGCTCGACGTCAAAGGTCTCGTCGCCGGGTATGGCGCAGTCCAGGTCCTCGAGGGGCTCGATCTGCACGTCGAGGAGGGCGAAGTCGCTGTCATCCTCGGCGCGAACGGTGCCGGCAAGACCACCACCATGCGGGCCATTTCGGGCATGATCGCTCGCAAGGGCAGCGTGACCTTTGCGGGGACGGACATCACGGCCACTGCACCGAACGACATCGTCAAACTCGGCATCGCCCAGGTGCCCCAAGGTCGTGGCACGTTCACCGATCTCTCCGTTGAAGACAACCTGCGCGCCGGCGCCTACATCCGTAAGGGCGGCGACAGCGTCGATGCCGACATGCGCGAGTGGTACGACGTCTTCCCCCGGCTTCGCGAACGCCGTTCGCAGAAAGCTGGCAGCCTGTCTGGCGGCGAGCAGCAGATGCTGGCAATCGCGAGGGCGCTGATGAGCAAGCCCAAGCTGTTGCTTTGCGATGAGCCAAGCCTCGGCCTGGCACCGATCATCACTCAAGAGCTGTTCGCAATCCTCGGTCGTTTGAACACCGAGCGGGGACTGTCGATCATGGTCGTCGAGCAGAACGCAAACCTCGCCGTCAAGATCGCCCACAGCGTCTTCGTGTTGGAGACCGGCACCATCGTCGCGTCGGGAACCGCAGAGGAAATCGCCAACGACGACATCGTCCGCAAGGCCTACCTGGGCTACTGATCGAGCAACGGGAGCAGACAAGCACACATGGGCGACCTACCTCAATACATCATCAACGGCCTCGCCATCGGAGCCGTCTATTCGTTGGTGGCACTCGGTCTCGTCGTGATTTATCGCGGCACCGGACACCTCAACTTCGCACAGGGCGAGATGGCGCTGTTCGCAACATTCATCGCATGGTGGATCTACGACCACGGATCGACGATGTGGTTCGCGGTCATCGTGGCTGCGATCGCCGCGTTCGCCGGCGGCGCGATCATCGAGTTCGGGCTGATGCGACCCGCCGGCAAGAAATCACCGTTGGCCGTCGTGGTCGTTTCGATCGCACTCTTCCAAGGGGTCAACTCGCTGACGACCCTTGTGTTCAAGAGGTCGACCGACGGCGTGCCGTTTCAGAGCCTGTTCCCGAACGGTGCCGACGACTTCGTCGAGATCGGCGACGGCACCATTTGGTACTACCAGGACATCGGTGTCTTCCTCACCGTTCTCGTACTGACCGGGCTGCTGTTCTTGCTCTTTCAGAAGACCAAGATCGGCCTCGCGATGCGGATGGTTGCCAACAACCCCGACTCAGCAAAACTGTCTGGCGTCTCGACCAACAAGACGCTGATGCTCAGTTGGGGAATTTCCGCTTCGCTCGGCGCAGTGGCCGGAGCCATGATCGGCGGCATCAACGTCAACATTACCAACTTCACGATGTTCGAGATCTTCCTGCTGTCCTCCGCTGCAGCGACGCTTGGCGGCCTCGACAGCCCACTCGGCGCTCTGGTCGGGGGCTTGTCGCTTGGCATCATCCGCAGCCTCGTGTCGAGTTACCCAGAGGACTGGCCGATCAGTGAGTACATCAACAGGTCGACGGCAGTTGCGGTTGCGTTCGTGATCATTTTGATCGTGCTGGTCGTTCGACCGTCTGGTCTGTTCGGTAGTTCTCGCGTGGAAAGGGTCTGATCGTGCCGTTGCCAATCGCCATCCACGAAAACAGCACGAAGCACTGGGCGGCGCGCGCCGGCTCTGTTGCCGTGATCCTGGCCATCGTCTACTACCTCTACCTGACCGCAACGACGTCCATCCTGCAAAGCGTCACCGAGGCAACCATCGTCGCGATCGCGGCGGTGTCGCTCAACCTGCTGCTCGGCTACAACGGGCAGATCTCTATCGGTCACTCGGCGTTCGCGGGTATCGCGTCGTTCGTCACTGGCTACACCGTTGGGCAATGGGATTGGAATCCGTACCAGTCATTGCTCGTCAGCGTCGTGATCTGCTTCATCGTTGGTTTCCTGGTCGGCCTGCCGGCACTGCGCCTCAAAGGCCCGTATCTGGCTCTTGTAACCCTGGCGGTCGCATTCGTCTGGCCAACCGTCGCTGCTCAGTTCCTTGAGCAGAAGCTGGACGACACCAAGCTCAAGGGCCTCCGTCTCGATCCCCCGACATGGACTGGCCTCGCCGGAAAGCGCGAGGACCGGGCGATCTACATGTATTGGCTGGGCCTGGTGTTGCTGTTGGTCACGTATGTGATCGTTCGCAACCTCCGCAAGAGCCGGGTCGGACGTTCGTTGGTCGCCGTCCGCGACAACGAGACCGCGGCCGCTGTAATGGGGGTCAACCTGCGTCTCACCAAGACGATCACGTTCGGAATCTCGGCTGCGCTCGCCGCAATCGCCGGATGGCTGTTCGCGGCAATCTCGGACACCATCTTGCCGAACAACTTCTTGATCCTGCAGGCAATCATCTACCTGCTCGCGTTGTTTCTGGGTGGCCCGGCCACCTTGACCGGTCCAATCGTCGGGGCATACACCTACTACTTCGTCAACAAGTTCATCCGAGAGAATGCCGGCGACTGGACGTTCCTGCCGGGCCTGTTCCAGGGCGATGGGGTCGCCCCGCTCCTTCTCGCAGTCGTCGTGATCATTTTCGTCTTCGTCGCCCCATTTGGCCTGGTCGGTTTCTTCAAGACTCAAGGGCGTAGATTGATGGTGGTTGTTCCGCAACCGCTTCGGCTCACCGCGGTCCAACCGCAGCATGAGCACACCTCGGCTTCTTCAGCCGCCGAGGCCGAGTGACGACATCCGAGTACCTCATCCGGGTACTTCAAACATCCGGGTACTTCAAAAATGGGAGAGAAACCAATGATTCGACACGGCAGAACAGTTGCCGCGCTCGCCACAGTGGGCGCGTTGCTGCTTGTGGGTTGCAGAAGCGACGACAGCGACACCAAGTCAACGACCGCACCGACCACGACGGTCGCTGGTGGTACCGAAACGACGGCCGCCCCAGTAGAAACCACCGGCGAGTCGACGGCGGAAACCACCGCCGAGACCACCGGTGAGACGACTGCAGAGACGACAGAAGAGACCACCGCCGACACCGAAGCTGCCGACACCACGACAGCCGAGACAGAGCCAGCCGCCGAGGCATGGACCGCGAACATCGACGATTGTTCCGATGACGTGACCGCCCCGATCGAGGGCGACATCAGGATCGGCAGCGTTCTACCTCTCACGGGTCCAGTTGCCACTGGTTTCGCCCCCGTGAACCAGGGCCTGGTCGAATACATCAAGTACGCCAACGACAACGGTTTGGTCGAAGGCCACAACCTGGTGCTCGACGTCAGAGACGATGCCTACGACCCCAACCTGACGCCAAGCGCGGTATCGGCCCTGATCGATGATGGTGCAGCATTCGTGACCGGCATCATTGGTTCGGACAACAACCTTGCGGTCCGCGATACGTTGAACGAAGAGTGCATCCCGCAGCTGCTCGCATTGTCGGGTTCGCCCGATTGGGGCGACATCGAGGAATACCCGTGGACCACGGGTGCCCTGGTGCCGTACAGCATCGAAACCCAGATCTATGCCAAGACGATGGTCGAGCTCGGCGTCAAGACGGTTGCGATCTACCGGATCAACAATGAGTTCGGCAAGGTCTTCTCCGACGGCTTCCGCGAGGCAGCCGAAGCGGCCGGCCTCGAAATCGTCGACGACCAGACCATCGAACTCGGCGATGGCAACCCGCCGTCGGGTCAGCTCGACAGCATCGCCGGTAACGCACCGGACGCGATCATGGCCGTCCCGCTGTCCACCCAGTGCCCGGCGTTCACGACGGAACTGGTCAAGGCCAAGGCTCGCGCTGGTGGCACCTGGGAGCCCCTCGTGTTCCAGACCAACACCTGCGCATCACGCTTGCTGATCAGCCTGCTCGCCGCCGGAAGCGGCGACGGCGTCTACACTTCCAGCAACCTGGTCGACCCCGTTGATCCGAAGAACGCCGACAACCCGGGCGTGGTCGCTCTGAAGGCCGCCTACGACGCAGCTGGCTATACGACCGACATCGCAACGGTCAGCGTCGGATGGTCAGTCGGCGAGTACACGGTCAACATCATCAACAAGGCGCTGGAGTCCGGCTCACTAACCCGTCAGTCGATCATCGAAGCCGCCCGCAACCTGGAATTCGTGCCGTCACTCGGTCGTGAGGGAACGGTCTACAAGTTGAACGGCGAGGAAGACTTCTTCTCCTTCGAGTCACTCACGGTGCTGCAGTGGGATGAGGCCAACAACGCCTACATCGAACTCGGCCCCGAGGACACGTCCTTCGAGAGCTGATCTCGACCCGAACAAGCAACATCTGTGATGGTGCCGGCTCGCAAGAGCCGGCACTTTCGCTTTTGCTAGATCTTCAGGCCCTTGACACTCGTTTTGAGTTCGCCACTGTCTCGGCGACCGAGGATGCAGAGCACCGTGCGATCGTCCTCGTCGTTCCAACCGTCGAGGCTGGGCACGATCCAGGTGATGAACAACGCCGAGTCGAACGGACTGATCCCGACGAACTCGGTGAATGCCGGCCCGTAGCACTCCTGTTCGGCGTAGGTCTCCAGAGCGGTGAGGCCCGGATAGACCTCGCTGTCGATACCGTCGACCTTGGCGAAGATCTCGTGGGTGTGCGGTTTGGTGCAGTCGATGACCGGCAACTTCGACACCTCGGCTCCGATGTCGGCCTTGACGAACAAACACTCGCCGGCATCGACGGTGAGTGCCCCCTTGGAATCGGGTGCGTCAGGGTCCTTATCAGAACTGCACGCAGCAAGGCCGACCAGCACGATCGCGCCGAGTGCGACACGCGGAACCGCGCGGCGAAAGTGAGAGCTGGCGACGTGTCGGATGCCGAGAGTGTAGTCGTCAACAAAGCGCAGTCTGAATGCACACACCCCTTCACTGGTGGGGACGGCGAGAGCTACACTCCCCCAAGCAACAGCTTTGCTCCGCTCGGGACGCGCGGAGTGTGGGATCGATGAATTGAGGACCGCGCCGTGTTGACCCAGGTGGATGAAAGCCTCGAGGCATTCCTTCGCGCTGTCACACCGCTGAGCGCGGTCGACATCGACGTCTCCTTCGAAGCCCCCGACGAGGAGTGGGCTTCCAAGCTCACTCGTCCAACGGTCAACATCCATCTCTGGGACATCCGGCGCAGCAACAACCGCGCGGTCACCGGCGTCGAGACGGCCGATCGCGATGGTGTTGCGGTTCGCCGGATGGCCCTGCCTCGCGTCGAACTGCGTTACTACGTGTCGGTCTGGACAACCGAACACGACGACGAACGTGCGTTGACCGGTGCAATCGCGACTGCGTTGCTGGCCCACGCCGAAATTCCAGCGATGTACGCCGCAACGTCGCGCAATGCGTTGCCGAACCCGCAGCTGAATCTCGCACGAACCGGCGATACCGACGTGTACCACCTCGACAGCCGAATCAAGCTCGGGTTGCAGTTGATGATCGTCACCGTCGTCGACACGGGTGCCGGTACTCCGCTTGCCCAGGAAGTCGGCGAACTCTCGCTGTCCACCCAGGACCGAACGACTGGCGCTCGGGACGAGCCGATGCGGCGGATCGCTGGCGAGTGCCTGGACCCTGCAGCCATTGGCGCAACGGTGCGATCACCTCGCGCGATCGCCACCGTCAACGAGGCCGGCAGGTTCCTGATCTCAGCTCGCCCCGGCGACGAACTCGTTCTGGAGCTCGACTCACCGCAGACCCTTGTGGTCCCGACAGCAGGTGGGGTCGTCTTCCGCGGCGACCACGTCGGCGCGACATGACGTACTTCAGATGATGCGCGCAGCCGTTGCAACATCGCATCTGCGGGTCACCCCTGGAAAACCAGTGGTACTCGATGTCGATGTCACCAACACTGCCGACATCATCGACGGCGTCAGCGCCTCGATCCAGGGCCTCGACGCGGCGTGGGTGTCGTTGGTCGTTCCGGTCGTCAGCCTGTTCCCAGAGGCCAGTTCGACGCTGTCGCTTCGAATCGACCTCCCGACGAACTGTCTTGCGGGCGAATACCTCGTGAGCGTGCGGGTGTTCTCGATCATCGATCCAGAGCGCTTCTCCGAGCACGAGTTCTGGTTGTCGGTCGAGCCATTGCTGGCCGCCTCGTTGACGATGCATCCAAGCGTCGTGATCGGTGGCTCCCACGCTGTGTTCCAAGCAGCGATCGCCAACGAGGGCAACGTCACCGCCGACTTCGTGATCAACACTTTGGACGAGACGCGAGAATTGAACTGTGTGGCGTACCCGCCCACGGTGAGCGTGCCGCCGGGCGAGACCCACACCGTCGAGATCCACGTCGACGGCAAACGGCCGTGGTTCGGACAGTCGACCAGTCACAACGTGGCCATCGACGCGAGCAGCGGCGACCTGTCACTCCCTGCGATCGCCACGTTCACCCAGAAGCCGCGGATCCCTCGCGGCGCCCTGACGATTTTGATTCTGGTCCTCGTTGTCGCTCTCTGGGCGACTGTGTTCCTGGTCGTCGTCAACGTGCTGCGCGACAAGCCGGACGCGACCAAGGCCGTCGCAACAGACTTCAACGCCGACGGCAA